>JADDQF010000037.1 GCA_016781505.1 bacterium | reverse complement strand
TTCGGCGGCCAAGGGCCTGTGGGCTGGAATTGTGCTATCATGATTGCTACGTAAGTCCTGAGGGGAGTTTCTAGATGACGCATATCCTGCTGGTCCGCCACGCCGTCAACGATGTCATGAAAGCCAAAAAGCTGGCGGGCTGGATGCCGGAAGTTCATTTGAACGACGAAGGCAGGCAGCAGGCCGAAGCAGTTGCGGAGCGGTTAAGGCAGCTTCAGATTACAGCAATTTATGCTTCGCCATTGGAACGCACCCGCGAGACCGCAGATCCGCTTGCTAAAGCGCTTAACCTCCCGGTGCAGCTCAGGGAAGGCCTGGGCGAGGTGCGATACGGCGAATGGACGGGCCAGGCGCTTGAAGAGCTGGCCAAGCACGATCTGTGGAAGGTTGTGCAGATGTATCCCAGCGGGATGCGCTTTCCGGGCGGTGAGGCGCTGCGGGAAATGCAGGCCCGGATTGTTAACGAGCTTGAAAGGATCGCGGCCGACCATCCGCGGCAGATCGTGGCGGTCTTTTCGCACGCCGATGTGATCAAAGCGGCGCTCGCGCATTACCTGGGCGTGCACCTGGACTTATTTCAACGGATCGTGATCGATCCCACAGCTGTGAGCATCGTTACCCTGACCCAGTGGGGGCCGCGCGTTCTGCGGATCAACGACGACGGGGTGCTTAAGCTCGAGCCGGAAAAAGAAAAGGAAGCAGAGGCGCCCCAAATCGGGGGCGTGGCTGCAGAGCGGACGACGCAACAATAACTAACTGAATGTCGAATTCCGAAGGCGAGCATGGCGGTCATGTTTGCACTCGTTTGTTCCACATTCGAGGACATATGCCAGAATTTCGTTATGATTTTGATCCGGTGGATCGCATCACAACCGGGGCGATCGGCGAGCCGGGGAAGCGTACATTTTACCTACAAGCCCGCTATGGCCGGCAGCTCCTGTCGCTGGTTGTTGAGAAAGAACAGGTGCGCGCGCTGGCGGAAGCGGTTGAGCAGCTGCTGGAAAACCTGAGCGAGCGTAATCCGCTGCTCAGCACCTCCGAGGATCTGCTCGGCTACGCGGATATGGGGTTGGAAGAACCGGTCGAAGAAGCGTTCAGGGTGGGACAGCTCGGCCTGGGCTATGACGACACGCGCGATTTGCTGGTCATTATTGCCCAAGAGCTGAGCGACAGCCAAGGCGAGGAGGCTGAGGTCGTGCGGCTAACGATGTCGCGCGAGCAGGCGCGGGCACTGGCACGCGAAGGCGCCGAGGCGGTCGACAAAGGGCGCAAGCGCTGCCCGCAATGCGGGGAGCCGATGGACCCGACCGGCCACTTCTGCCTCAAAAAGAATGGCATTCCGACCGTTTCCTACGAAGCCTAAGCAGCGACATCGTACACCAAGCGGGCAAAGCTATGGATGACCAGCCCATCGACCAGCCGGACCAGCAAGCCGCGCCGACCGCCGTAGCGGTCGAGCGTGTGCTCCAACTCTTGGAAAACGGCCAGATGGATGTCGAAGGACTGATGCCGGATTCGAGCAACTATACGTTTCTGGTACGGATTGCCGACGACGATCTCCAAGGCCTTGCGATCTACAAGCCCCGCCGCGGCGAACGACCGTTGTGGGATTTTCCACGCGGCACCTTATGCCAACGGGAAGCGGCTGCGTACCTGGTCAGCTCGGCGCTCGGCTGGGCGATCGTGCCGCCGACCGTGCTGCGGGAAGGACCGGAGTATGGCGTCGGCTCGGTGCAGCTGTTTATCAACGCCGACCTGGAGGCGCACTACTTCACGCTGCGCGGCACGAACGACGAGGCCTTTAAGCGCATTGCCGCCTTTGATATCGTCGTCAACAACGCGGATCGTAAAGGTGGGCATATTTTGAAGGACGAGCAAGGCCGGCTGTGGGGCATCGATCATGGCATCACCTTTCATGTCGAGCCCAAGCTGCGCACCGTGATCTGGGAATATGCCGGGCAACCCATTCCAGCGCCGCTGGTCGAGGAAATCGGCCGCCTCGGGCAGCAGCTGGAACAAGCCGACGATCCGCTGCCGGTTGCGCTGGGTGCGCTGCTGAGCAGGGTTGAGGTGGACGCGCTGCGGCGTCGGATTGAGCGGGTGGTCCGCCGACCGCGCTATCCCGAGCCGACCGGCGGCCGCTCGATGCCCTGGCCGCCCATCTAGGCTCAACACGCCCCAACAGGGCCACACAACCGCACCCAAGCTGCCCATTCCAACGCACCAAGCGCCGCTGCCCCAAAACAGCGGCGCTTATTCGCTTAGTCTAACAATTTTCCGCCGAGCTACTCCAAGTAATCGCGCAGTTTCTTGCCCAGCTTGGGATGGCGCAGCTTCCGCAGGGCTTTGACCTCGATCTGACGAATGCGCTCACGGGTGACATCAAAGATCTTGCCGACATCTTCCAGCGTGTTGTGGCGGCCACCCTCGATCTGAAACTTATACTTTTCTTGGGATGGCAGCGCCTGCAGCATTTCGCGCTCTTTATCGGTCAGATGCAGGCCATAGCGCAGCTTGATCACCAAGCGCTCACGTTCGTTGAGCTGATCCAGCACTTGCTCAACCGCCTCTTTGCGCATTTGGTTGGTGGCCGCGTCGGAGGGCGCTTCCGCCTTGGAATCTTCGATAAAGTCGCCCAGGCTGCTGTCTTCTTCCTGGCCAACCGGCGTCGCCAATGAGACCGGCTCCTGGGCAGCTTTTTGGATATCCCGCACTTTGTTCGCCGCGCGCTCCAAGAGTTGCCGCATACTGCTGTCGTAGAGGTGGGACTGCGGGTTGAGAATAGCCGGATTGGTTTGCAGCCGGATGCGAATCTGCTCGGACAAGATTTCCGGCAGGTGGCATTCGAGCGCGATCTCCTCGGGCTTGGGCTGGTAGCGCAGCCAACGCTGCAGATAGGCCTGCGTTTCCTTGATGCGCTGATACACGGGGCTTTCAGTATCCTCGGCAGCCAGCACCATGCGCACCCGTTCCCCAGCCTTTTTGACGGCATTAACCATGTACGGATCGTACGCGCCAACGCAATCCGGCTCGAGCTGGGCAGGATACAGCTGGTATTGCAGGCGCTGCTGGTCGGTCAAAATGCTCGGAATACGGCACTCCATCGCCAGCTCCATCATGGTGGGGTCGCGATCCAGCTCCTGCACCAGATGACGGCTGATCTTCATCAGGCGATTGATCGTCTCGACCATATGGACGGGAATACGGATTGTACGCGCTTGGTCGGCGATCGCCCGGGTGATAGCCTGGCGGATCCACCAGGTAGCGTAGGTGGAGAATTTGTAGCCTTTGCGGTAGTCGAACTTTTCAACTGCCCGCAGCAAGCCCATGTTGCCTTCCTGGACCAAATCCATCAGCGACAAGCCACGATTCATGTACTTTTTGGCCACACTGACGACCAACCGTAAGTTGGCGTTGGTCAAGCTGGCGCGGGCATCCCTGGCCACATCGATCGCCCGGCGCAAGTCTAGCGCTTCGGGGGAGCGGGCCTCGATGCGCTTGAGCCGCTGCTCGGCTTTCTCGCCCTGCTCGATCTGCCGTGCCAGCCGCGCTTCTTGCTCACCCGTCAGGAGTGAAACACGCCCGATCTCGTACAGGTACATCCGAACGCCGTCGCCAACACCCGGGTCGGACTGATCGATGAAGTTATTGATTTCGACGATGGGATCGAGATCAACGTCGAGGATAAAATCGTCGACGAGCTCATCCACGATGGTGATCCCGGCATTGGTCAACTTTTCGTAGATGTCGCCAAGCTGATCGACGCTTTCTTCCGGCTGCGCGACAAGCTGCAAAATCTCCTCGTTGGTGACCTTGCCGCGCTCCTTGCCGCGCTGGATCAGCTGCTCCAATGAATGTACGGCCTCCGCCGCCGCCACCTCTTCCAGCGCAGCCCCGGCTGTAGGGGCTGGAGTGTAGCCAATCTCTTCAGTTATTTCCAAATCGTGGTCGGCCATACGCTAGGGTCTCCTCAGCCAAGATAGATGCGGCGGTAATCAGCGGAAACAAGTAAGGTGTTTGAGGGTCGCAGGCTAGAGCATTTATTTTAGTTGTTCGAGTCGATTGCCGAGATCCCGATAAAACGTGCTGCGGCGGGGGGTCGTTACCAGGTTGTGATAGTCGAGCAGCGCGTGCAAACGCTTCCCCAATAGCTGTTGATCTGCCCCGTCCTGAACCACTTCGAAGATGGTTTTGATTTGATTCTTGCGATTGACCACAACCGTGCGGCGAATTTCGGCTGCAATTTTGGCGGCGAGCTCGGACGCATGGTGCAGGCGGTTAACAGTTGGAAGCTCCGGCGTTTCCGTGTACGTTAATAAACGCTGTGCTCGTTCGCGCAGGTACGGATCGAGCTGCTCAAGCCAGGCCGTCGGATCCGCAGCAAAGAGCGCTGCGTGGTCCAATCTGGTTTGCCACAGCTGGCGATTTTCGATATGCGTGAGTGTTTCTGCCACCGAGCCACGAATATCTCCAGCCAGATCAGGAAACTGCCCAAGATCTTTGCTGAGTTCGGATTCTACCGTATCTTGCACGATGGGAAAGCGAAGCAAGAGAGACAAAAGTTGGTCTTCGGCCGAGAGCGAAGTACTAGCGCCATCTAGGCCTCCCATGTCGCGCGGTAGCTCAACCCGGAGCGAGCCAGGCTTGCCGCGCCGCACACGTTCGACCACATCGCGGATAACACGCTCCGCCAAACCAACTTTGTCGGCAACCTGCTGCATGTAGTGCGCGCGTTCGACGGGATTGGCAATGGCGGCCACGAGGGGCGCTAACCGATCAACCGCTTCGGCTTTGCCTTTGGCGCTGCCTAGCGCGAGGTTCGCCGTCAGGTGCAGAATGTAATAATCCATCAGCGGCAGCGCAGCGGCGACCAAGGCCCGCCACTCGGCTGGATCAGCCTGAATAACTTCGTCGGGATCGCGACCGGGCGGCAATGCAATGATTTTAATCACGCCGTCAAGCTCACGCTCCCAACGGATGTAGCCATGCGGCGTTGGCACAGGTACCACGGTGGTGTCCATGCCATCGCGCAGCGTTTGCAAGCCCTTGAGCGTCGCGTTCGCGCCGGCTGCATCGGCATCAAGCGCCAGATACACGGATCGCGTCAGCTTTTTGATGATCCCGACCTGATCAGCCGTGAGCGCGGTACCCATCGGGGCGACAACATTGCCGAAGCCGGCCTGATGCGCCATCAACACGTCCACATACCCTTCAACGACCACGACCGCGTCCTGGCGGCGGATTGCCTCACGGGCTAAGTCGATGCCGTACAGCACGTGCGATTTATGGAAAAGCGGCGTTTCGGGCGAGTTCATGTACTTGGCGTGGTCATCACCCAGGGCGCGCCCACCGAAACCAATGATCTCGCCTTTGGGATTGCGGATCGGAAAGATCAGCCGATTGCGGAAGCGGTCGTAGTAGCCGCCGCTTTCACGCTTGATCACCAGCCCGGCCGTTTCCAGCTCTTCGGGCTGGTACCCTTTTCGATCCGTGAGATAGCGGAGCAGATCGCTCCAATCGTCGGCGGCGTAGCCCAGCTGCCATGTTTCAACGGTGGCTGCCGTCAGCTTGCGCCGGGCTACATAGTCGCGCCCGATCTGCCCCTTTTGGGTATGAACGAGCACATGATGCCAGTAGACGGCGGCGTCTTCGTTGATCTGGCGCAGGCGAGCACGGGTCGCATCTTCCTGCTCGCGCTGGGGCGTGCGCTCCTCCAGCTGGACGCCCGTGCGACCTGCCAGCTCACGCAGCACCTCGCCAAAGTCCAGTCCTTGCCGCGCCATCACAAAACCAAAGGCATCGCCCGACGCATGACACGAGAAGCAGTAGTAGCTCTGCGTTTCGGGAAAGACATAAAAGGCCGGTGTGCGGGCATTGGGATGAAACGGGCAAAAGCCGGTGAAGTTGCGACCAGCCTTGCGCAGGTCTACACCGCTGCCCCGAATCAGGTCAACAATGTCAAGCCGCTGCTTGATGTCGTCGGTTACGCTCATGAACGTTTGCCTAGACGAGGAGGCCCTCAATTAGTCCGTGATGCTGCTCCACGATTACACATCTGTTGCTGGTGGTGCGCGCGCAGCATCAATCCGTCATAAACATCAAGCTATGCTGGCTGCGCGCTCCCAGGGTACACACTGCTAAGACGACAAGCATTGGTCGTCATCGGCAGCACCTCCCTCAGTCAAATGGTTGTGAGCTACACTTCGGTGGGTACTTGCATTGTACCACGGCTATACGAACGCTGAGCCGCAACGACCACGCCCGCGATCAATTGAATGATCAACGTCAGCCGGAAGTAGAGCGCGTGCTCATTCGCAGCAGCAACAGGCTGACCCTGGATCAGCAGTTCGAGCCGCGCCCCGATGAAGACAGCGAAAAAGTAAATGCAGAAGCAGACAAACGCGGCCAGCCAGCCTTCCGCGCGCTTTGCGAGCAACCAGCCCCAGAAGGTAAAGAACGGAGTAGCGAAGATCGTCCAGACCAACGCCGCCGTTGCGCCGAGCGCACCATTGCCACCGGCGCGATACAAGTTAAACGCAGCCCACGCAGCGCCGAGCAGTGCAGCGCCCCCGATGATCAATGCGGTACGTAGATCAAATGTCCGCTTGGAGCTCATCATTGGTTCGAGAGTGTACCACGCTGCCAACCACTTGTCGAAGTGGTAAAAAAACCTAAACCGGATCGGACGTGCACTGGATTTGGTGAACGGATCGGCTGGCAGTGAGTTGCTTCGCCGCGTTGGCTGTCCGGCCGTCAAAACGGCTAGTCTTCCCAAAAGGGCTTGACCAACCCGCGCCGCACCAGCTCATCACGCAGCTCAAGCATGGCGGTATAGGTCGGCAACAGGTACAGCGGCTGCTCACGCGGCTGCAGCGCCAACACCCGATCAAGCACCAGCCCGAGCTGCGGCACGGTCTCGATCCGCTCGGGAGGTACCCCGGCATATTTGAGCCGCACCGCCATATCTGCGGCGCGCGTACCGCTCACGATCACATGGCCGACCTGGTCGCCAAGCTGCTCGAAGTCGGCATCCCACAGCCATGACACATCGGTCCCATCGGCAATTTTGTCGTTGATAACCACCAGCAAATTGAGCAAGGGCAGCCCGTCGGCTGAGGTCGCCGCGGAGGTATGCGCGTCTGGGTTGTTGGCTGTCCCGACGATCATGCGCACTGTCTCACTCGCGCCGACCGGATTTTTGATCAAGGCCATGAGCACATCCCGGCCCGCAATCGGAATCCGCTCGATCCGGCCAAAGGCGGCGGTGAAGCTTTCCAAGGCATGGCGAATCGTCGGCGGCGGTACCGCCAACGCCAAGGCTACGGCGGACGCTGCGAGGGCATTCAAGGCATTGTACAAACCCGGCACGGGCAGGCGTACATCAAACACGCCTTCGGCATCGGTGATTGCCAGCAGCGCTCCACCGATGCCGCTGAGCGTTAGACGTTCCAATCGCACATCCGGTGTTGGACGGGCCAGACCGCAGTTGGGACACCGATAATGGCCGACATGGCCGTAAAAAACAGGATCGTACACGTAGGCCGTGCCGCACCGTCGACAAAACTGGGAGTCGGCCATATGCTGCACCGCGCCCACGCCATGGCGAATGTCCTGCAGACCGTAGTACAGCACCTTGCACGCAAGCCCATCACCCAAATAGGCCACGGCCGGATCATCGGCGTTCAGCACAACCGTCGAGGTAGCGGGCAATGTTTCAAGAGCCGCGCGCCACTTACGGGCAATCGTATCGACCTCGCCGTAGCGATCCAGCTGATCCCGAAACAGGTTCAAGACCAGCACGACCCGCGGCTGCGTTTCGCGGATAGCGGCCGGCACGTGCGCCTCGTCGGTCTCGAACAAGCCAACATCGGCGCGTAGCCGGCCAAACAGATCAGCACCGGCCACGGCGGTTGCGGTCAAGCCGGTGATGAGGTTAGCACCTGCCCGGTTATGCAGCACTTGCAGGCCGGCCGCCTTCAGCACGGATGCGATCATCCGGGCGGTTGTGGTCTTGCCATTCGTGCCGGTAACCAGAATGACACCGTGGGGCAGACCAGCAGCCAGCTCATGTAACACGTTGGGCGCCACACGACGCGCCACGACCCCGGGAAGTTGTGTGCCACCACCGGTGCCAAGGCGTCGGCTGAGTTGAAGCGCAGCCTTGCCGGCGAGGGTTGCGGCGGCGCGGCGGAAAGGAAAGCTCATACAGGTGCTCTTGCTCGTTTTGGTTGAAGCGGAATTATAGCAGGTACCCCATAACGAGGCTGCGCGACCACAGGCGCACGCGGGTTAAGTAGAAAGTATGTTCAAGTACTCCTTGCCGACGGTACTCCAGTATGGTATATTGATGGCCCACCACCGCGGAACGAATGGCCTGTCAAGCAGGTTCTAACGCCGGAATTTGTTTATTTTCTTTGGCGCTCGTCTGTTGACATAGCGGTGCTGCCGCGTTATCGCAGGCGAGCAGCGCTATGTCGATGTGTGCTCGTAAACGCGCAGCGCCGTCGAGTTCTGCTGCGCGTCGCGCTCATGGTGAGGTTGCCATCTGTTGAATTTCGTTGTCGGTAGCGAAAGCTGATAGGTCCAAACACCCTGTCAATTGTTTATAACAAAGG
>JADDQF010000134.1:7884-8661 GCA_016781505.1 bacterium | reverse complement strand
TATACCCAATCGCGACGGTTGAGTAAAACAGGAGCGCGCGGCGTTTGCCGCTTGTCACTTGCGGGCGTCATACTATGCCTTGTGCAATCTATGGTTTATGAGGGTAGTCGGCACATACGAGTATATATTAGTTTGCAATCGGCAGGCATACGGTCTCAACTGTTAGAAGCAATTATATCGGCAGTTATTCAAATGTGCTCGTAATTTCGCGGTGTATGAGGTAAGAGCTGCCGGAAGTAGGCGTGGATACCCTCTAACACTTCTCGATCCAAGCCGCTCCTGGATCACAGCGGCCGGTACGGTGCTAGACGCGGCAGCGCTGGCGGCAGCTACCCTATGGCCTGTGATGAGCTGGAGGGGAACAGGCATCATGCTCAAGCCCGACCGCGAGCAAACGTGGCGGGACTTTGCCGGCTGGCGCGTCAACTATGATGCCGTTCTGCTCAACCTCGCCACGTTGACGATGGACCCGCCTGCACCATGGTCGTCCGATCCGGCGCAGGGCTGGCGGCGGTCGCCACTGGTGCGCGAAGACGGCTAATGGCGCTTAGTTGGACGCAACGCTACTTGCCGGGTACGGCATCATAGACGGCGCGCACCCGCGCCCGCCAGTTAACAAGCTCGGCGCGGCGCTGCCGCAGCTCGTCGGGCGAGTGTTGCCCAGCCAAATTGATCCGTTCCGCGGGATCGGCCGCGAGGTCGAAGAGCTCCTCGGGCCGGTCGTCGAAGTGGTAGATATACTTTTCGTTGCCTTTGAGGCTGGCCATGCACGCTTTC
>JADDQF010000134.1:0-7867 GCA_016781505.1 bacterium | reverse complement strand
CATCAGGGTGCGATCATTCGGTAATGGCCGCAGGAATGAGCTGCCATTGTACGGACCACCCTGGAGCTTGTAGCCCAACAGGTCAGCCACGGTGGGGAGTATGTCTAATTGGCTGACTGGCCCTTCGATGCGCGCTCCCTGCTTGAAGCGCTGGGGATCGTGGACCAGCAGGGGTATGCGCAGACCTTCTTCATAGATCGCGTTGTCGTGCCCGTTGCGACCGTGTTCGCCGAAGCCCTGGCCATGGTCGCCGAGGATGATGAAGATGGTATTTTCATACAATCCCAGCTGGCGATACTGGTCGAAGAGCTGCTTGAGGAAGAAGTCCTGGTTGCGGATGCTGTTGAGGTAGCGGTTAACAACATCGTTGTCGGTAAAGGTTACCCGGCCGTGGCGCTTTTGCGGCGCAAGGTAGTCGTGATGCGGAGCCGAGGTGAGGTAGGCCGCCAGGAACGGCTGCTCGCGGTGCTGCTCCAGCCAGGCCCGGCTCGGCGCAAGCATGACCTCGTCCTCAACGCCGAAGTAGTTCGTCGGCTCGAAGCCCGCGGTGTTCATGTGCTCCAGCGAGTAGAAGTCCTGGTAGCCCAAGTTGCGCATGATCCCCTCGGTGTTCTCGAAGCTCTTCACCTGCGACATAAAGTACACCGTGTTATAACCTTGGGCTTTGAGCAGGTGCGGCAGGCAGATATCCGGCAAGGTGCTCGGTATCGCCAGCAACCTGGTACGGGACGCGTCGAGTGGTGGTGTAATGCCACAATTGATCGCGGTCAGGGCGTTGTGGGTATGGGGAATGATGGCATACGCCTTTTCAACCAGGAGGCTGCTCCGGGCTAATTCGTCCAAAAAGGGTGTGGTTGGCAGCTGCTTGTTGTAGGGCGTGGTGGCCGATGCACGGGTGGACTCCAAGAAAAGCAGCACGACATTGCGGGGCTTGGTGGAGCCGGTAGGCTGCAGCCGCGCAGCAGCAGGGATGTGCTCCTTGGGTCGATCGGTGGGGACCTGCGGAAGCTCTTCGCCTGGCGCTACCTCGACACTGCTCAGCATGACGTTCACGAACGCATCGCGCGCAAACGATTTACTCACGTTGGCCGACGCAACGCCGGGCAGCAGCGAGAGCCAGAACAGGACACAGGCGACCAGCCCTAAGGCCAACATCGGCACGAGGCGGCGCGGCTTGCGGTCGCCATCATCGTCGGTATCAAAGCGGCCCCGCCACCAACTCACCAACGCTGTTAGCATCAGCGGACCGAACGCGGAGTACACGAGCATGATGCAAGCAAGCGCCAATATACCCGCGCTTACCTCGCTGGCGATCAAGCTGCTGAGCTCGTCGAACGACGAGATGCCAAACAAAAGCGTCGTGGAATTCAGCGTCGAACCCGTAACCTTGTAATACTGATAAGCAATCGTGGTGATCAAGGCAATACAGATGGTGAGCAGATGAAAGAGCACGACCGTCAGCCGCCGGAACAAACCCTTACGCGCCACCGCAAACAGGCCAATCCAGAGCACGGCGTATCCCAGATTAAACAACAGATCGGACTGCAGCAGCGCAAGGCCTTCCACCAGCCCCATCGGTTTGGGAGCCGAGAGCAGGATCTGCATGAGTCCCAGCGCTTCCTCGAGCTGCGAGTCACTTGGCACGGCAAAAACGAGCATGGACTTTAACGCCAGGTCGTACACCGTGAGCGGGATCAGGAGACTGAGCAGGTATAACCAATCGCGACGGCTGAGCAGGAACGAAGCGCGCCTGCTTAGCAGCTTGTCATGTTCGGGCGTCATAACATGCCTTTGAGATACAAAGCTTTTCAAGATAGGCGGTACACACGAGTATATATCGGTTTGCAGGAGGCGCTATACCATTGGCAAATGTTGGAAGCTATTATATCAATTATCCAATGCCTCTTCAAAAGACCGGCAGGAACAATGCCTCAACGCATATACTTCGGCCTACCGGGGCAACGTACTATCTTGCCCGCAGGACTAAGAGTGTACAGGAAACGCTAGACCACAAAAGCCTTGAGCCAACATCGATGTATGTCCCGCTCGTGAAAAGGTGCAACGTAAGGCATCTCAAGCGCATGCTTTATAATGAACCCGAGGCTTGTTTAGCGTGTTAGTGAAGCTTTCCACTTAATTGCAACACTCATCTGGTTGTTGAGAAAGCTATTGAAGCCCGTAATGTGATGGATTTGGTTGATCGTGAACCGAAAAACAGAAGCGGGAGTCCCCGACATGAAGATGACGCCTTTTGAGAAGGTAGGCTACGTTTTATGACACAGATACAGCTTCCACTTAACCGCGACAAGAACAGGGGAATTTTGTGCATCTTCGACAAAGACGGCACGCTGATCGACTTCGACGCGATGTGGACCAGCTGGATTTTTGAGCTGGCAGAACGGCTGGATGCCGCGGCCGGACAACCGGTAGCGCCTGCCGTGTTTGCCGGAATCGGGTTTGATCCGACCACCCGCTTTATTAAGCCGGAAGGACCGTTCGCGGTGCTGCCCTTAGCGGACTTTTACCAGCTGATCGTGAGGATTGTCCGTGAAGCGGGCGTCAGCAAAGCCGAACAGGTGGTTGCCATGGCCTGGTGCACGCCAGATCCCGTTACGTCGGCGCGACCGCTGTGTGATCTCCACGCGCTCTTTGGTGCGCTGGCGGCGCAGGGCATCAAGCTTGCGATTGCAACCAGTGATAATCGGGCATTGACTGAGGCAACGCTGGAAGCGCTGGGGATCGCTAGCTTCGTCTCGGGCTTGGTGTGTGCGGACGACGGCTTACCGATCAAGCCGGCGCCCGACATGATCCTGAGCTTGTGCCGTGAGCTTGGCGTCGCGCCAGCCCACACGGTGATGGTGGGTGACGCCGTGGCCGATGTGCAGATGGGCCGGGCCGCAGGTGCAGGCTTGGTCGTGGGCGTCCTGTCAGGCGTGAGCGATCAGCCGCTGCTTGCGCCTTACGCCGACGTTGTGCTGCCGTCCATTGCCGCACTGGTCAGCTAGGCGGACGCTTGTGGGCTAAGGTGCTAACGGGGCAAGCCCGTCGCGGCATGGGGACTTAAGTGCTGTGGTAGGTAGTACATTCACTATCTTTGGCGCTGGCTTTGCTCCAGCGCAGCCAGCAGCGGCTGCGGCTCCCAAGCCAGGGGCAGCCGGAGCCGTTGGGCGAGCCGAACCAGCTGCGGCGGCTCTACGGCGGTCTGCTCCAAAATGTCGCCGTGGGCAAAGACGGTTTCCCGTGGACCATCCAACAATACGCGCCCACCCCCGAGCACAATCAAGCGGCTGCAGTGGTCCGCACAAAAATCGATGTCGTGGCTGATGGTGATAATGGTGCGGCCACCCGCCCGCACACGCTCGACGATTTCGCCGATGGCGCGAACGCCCTGAGCATCCTGGCCGGTCGTCGGCTCGTCCAACACCACCACGGGCGTGTCCATCGCCAACACCGAGGCGAGCGCAACACGCTTACGCAGTGCCGGCAGCAGATCGTGCGGGTGCTGGTCCGCCACCGTGCTGAGCTGCGTGGCTTGCAACGCCTGCTCCACCAGCTGGGCGACGCGTGCCGGCGCGAAGCCGAGGTTGCGTGGTCCAAACGCAACTTCGTCCTGAACACTGCGCTTAAAAATTTGGTGTTCGGGATGTTGAAAAACGTAGCCGACACGGGCGGCCAGCTTGGCCACCGTGTGCTGGCGTGTATCCCAATCGCCGATCATGACGCGACCACTGCTGGGCTGGAGCAGGCCGTTGAGGTGCCGGGCAAGTGTGGTTTTGCCCGAGCCGTTTTGCCCGATCAGGGCAACACTTTCACCCGGCGCGACCGTTAGCGAAATTTCCCTGAGCGCTGTGACGCCACTCGGATACGTAAAGCTGACCTCCTCCAATGCCAGCGGAATCACTGGCCACTACCGTGGGCTGGGCGGGAACTGCTGGGGTTGATCGACGGCAGCTCAAATCCGGCAACGGTCTCGTCCAAGGTTACAGGCAGCGGCGCCTGCGCCGGCCATAGCCCACGTTCACGGGCTGTATGGGCAAGCTGGGTGTAGCGTGCGACGCTTACGCCGAGTGGAGGCAGTCGCGGATCGGCTAGCACGGCACGGGGCGCTCCATCCAGCTGCACCTGCCCGCCATGCAGCACGATCACGCGGTCGGCAAATTCGGCGACCAGCTCGGGCTTGTGCTCGATCAACACCACGGTAACGCCGGTCTGACTCAGCGCCTTGATCGCGGCAAAAACCTCCTTGGTGCCGTGCGGGTCAAGCTGTGATGTTGGCTCGTCCAGTAACAGGACGCGCGGTCCCATCACCAAAATTGAGGCCAGGGCAACGCGCTGCTGCTGACCCCCGGATAGCTCAAATGGTGAGCGCTCGGCCAGCGCCGCGATGCCCAGCAGCTCAAGCACATCATTGACGCGCGCCTGCATGTATGGTCGCGGCATGCCCAGATTTTCCAGGCCAAAGGCCGGCTCTTCGCGTACCGTGTAGCGGGCGCCCGAAATTTGGTTGAGCGGATTATGAAACACCAGGCCGCAGTGCTTGACCAACTCGCCCAGAGGATGCTCAACCGTGCGTCGTCCGTCCACCACCACCTCGCCCGTTAATTCACCCCGAAAATGGTACGGCGCGAAGCCCGCGATGGTGTAGCAGAGCGTCGATTTGCCGGCGCCATTCGGACCGATCACGGCACACACCTCACCCGCGGCAATGTCTAGGCTTATACCGTTCAGGGCGGGCGTGGTAGCTTCCGGGTAGGTGTACGACACGTTCCGTAGCTGGATCATCGCAACGCCTCAACAAGCCGGAAGCCAATCACCCCGAGCATGGCCAGCGCAATCAACCATCTGAGCCCCCGCTCCCAGGTGGGGTCCGGCAGATGGTAAAGGCTGGTCTTGGGCGTTGTGGCGCTGAACGTGCGCTTCCAGCGCCAGGGAACGCTCTTCGACATCCAGCAGCGAGCCGAGCACTAATGGGCCGATCAGCGGCAACAGAGCGCGTGCTCGTACTAGCAAGGAGCCTTGAGTTTCCAGTCCGCGTGCGCGCTGTGCATCGATAATGGTGCTGGCTCGCTCACGCATCTGCGGCACGATCTGCAACGTAGTCACGATCACATACGCGAGCGCTGGAGGAAAGCCTTTTTGCACTAGCCCGGTCAGTAGCAGGCCAGGATGCGTGGTTAGCAGCGTGAGCAGCAGCGCGCCCGCCATCAGGAGGATGCGAACGGTGCCTGCAAAGGCAAAGCGCACGCCTTCCGCCTTGATCGAGAGGGGGCCGAGCCGCGCCAAAATGGTGTTGCCTTCGGGAAAAAAGAGGCTTTGGATCACAAACAACGAGATCGCAAAAGGCAGCAGGATGCGGAGGCTGGTGCGGACAAATGGACCAGCCACCCGCGCCAGCGCACTGAGTGGAACCAATACAAGCAGATACAGCACCAGCGGCACCCAATCCACACCCAGCCCCAGCGCAAGCACGATCACGCCGAAGCTGATCGCGAGCTTGGTCAGCGGGTGGAGCTGATGCACTGGGCTCGGCCGGTGCTGGTAGAGCGCGATCACTGCGGTAGTTTCGAGGCCGCCGCGGACTGACTGAAGCGGGCGCGCAAACGTGACGGCAGGGCGACGATGATCAGGTAGGCGATCATGAAGGTCAGCAGCTTGTCGAGCGGATCGGAGATCAAGCCTTGGAGTGTTGCGGCGGCAAGGATTGAGTTTCCGGCCGCCCTAAATGCGGCAACAAAAGCATCCGTTCCCGAGCCGGTAACTCCATTGAAGATAAACGCTGACAGGGGTGAACTCATGATCGCCGCGATTACTGCGGTTATCAGGCCGGCGATCGGAACGAAGTAGAAGCGCTTGAACCAGCCCAAGCCAGCGAATGTGCCGGCAAGCAGGCCAATCATGATCGCGACCACAGCAAACGGCATGGCCACCGGATTAAAGAGCGACCAAATAATGTTTGCCAGACCGCCGGTTGCGGCGCCAGCTAACGGGCCTACCAGCACACCCACCAGTACCGTACCAATCGAGTCGAGGTAGATGGGTAAGCCGAGCGAGCCGACGAGCTGACCCATCACGATGTTGATCGCAATCGCAATCGGGATCAGGGCATAGGTCGACGTTGTAAACTGACGTGCGACGCCCACAATGATCAAGATCGCACCCAGCAGGTAGCCGGCGAGCGCAACGAGGGCATTGGTGCTACTCGTGACCGAGGGTACTTGGAAATTTTGATCGACAGCCAAACCGCGCACCGGTCTAAATCAAGAAAAGATAGGTGGCAATCACGATGGCCAAGCCCAAACCAACAAGTGCCCACTGTGGCCGCGCCTGCGTAGTTCCAAGCCGCATGGATTTCATGCTCCTTCCGAAATATACTGCCCTATTATAAGCGAACGTGTCAGCTTCGCGAGCTGTTTTTTTAGTGAGCCAGTGGCCGAGGGCAAACCATTGAGTGCGGGCTGAACCCACTACCTGATCGTGCCCGCTTCCGTGGCCTGCCTGCCGGGCGAGGTGGCTCCACAATGACCTTGAATCGGGTTGGTCAAGTCGTGGCGCCATCTGCGGGCGGCTGCGCTACGTAGTATACAGCGAGGGAAGAGGTGAGTGAGGGAAGAGGAAACTCGTGGCTGCAACCGAGCAAATGATGACCGAGCGCGATCCGAAGCCGGGGCGGGATGTGGGCGCTGCCCGGCTGTGGATGCCCAAGCAGGTGCTGTTTACACCGGCGGCGCTAGCCGAGCCGTGGGGCCAGCAGATACACGCGCGCGTCAAGGATTTGGGCTTGCCGATCCAGGAGCTGCGGAGCAACCGCCTGACCGGACTGCGTGGCGCCGATGAGCGCGCAACGTACAACTTGGCCAAGCGGACCATGGCTGTTGTAACCGCGCCGCC
This sequence comes from bacterium, assembly GCA_016781505.1. Lineage (GTDB taxonomy): Bacteria > Chloroflexota > Chloroflexia > Chloroflexales > Kallotenuaceae > LB3-1. Next base: position 979 of record JADDQF010000134.1, on the reverse strand, counting down.
GAGCGCCTTCAAGCTGCAGCCCATTCCGCCATCGGCCGATTGGCAGTTCCATCTCGCCGAGGGCTGTCCGGGGCACTGCCAGTATTGTTACCTGGCCGGGAGCCTGCCAGGCCCGCCCGTTATTCGCGTTTTTGCCAACCTTCCGGCGATCCTGGACAATTTAGCCCGCTATGAACGGCCGGATGCGCCGACAACGTATGAGGCAAGCTGCTATACGGATCCATTAAGCCTGGAACACCTGACCGGCAGCCTGGCGGAATGCATTCGCTACTTTGGGACGCGCGAGCAGGGGCAGCTGCGGTGGGTCAGCAAGTTCGACGCGGTTGATGGGCTGTTGGGGCTGCCACATAATGGCCAGACCCGCTGCCGCGCGAGTGTAAATGCCGACCCAATCGCTCGTCGGCTGGAAGGCGGCACGGCGCCGGCAGCAGCGCGGCTGGCGGCGTTGCGCAGGCTCGCGTTGCCGAAAGCGGCTGGCGGTGGCGGCTATCCGGTGGGCCTGGTGATTGCACCAATCATGCCCATCCCGGATTGGCAAGCGCACTACACGCGTTTGCTGGACGATGCGCAGGCTGCCCTTGATTTTGACTGCGACCTCACGTTTGAGCTGATCAGCCACCGCTTCACGCCCGGCTCAAAAGATGTTTTGTTGGGCTGGTATCCCAATACCAGTCTGGACATGGACGCAGGCACGCGGGCGGTCAAGCGTAATAAGTTTGGCGGCACGAAGTATGTGTATCAGCGCGAAACGATGAAGGAGCTGCGCAGCTTTTTTGAGCGCGAGATAGGCGCGCGGTTTCCCAAGGCTTCGATCCTGTACTGGACATAATGCTGAGTTGCGCAGCCCTTAAGGCCGTTGTGTTTGGTTCGTTTCCGGCAAGTGCAAGGTGCTGGGCGATGCTGCTTTGGAAGACCGTCCAGTTTTTTAAGGCCGCTATTGGTATTGCCGTCAGCTTAGTGTGCTTACGCAGCTCGCTAG
>JADDQF010000143.1 GCA_016781505.1 bacterium | reverse complement strand
TGGCCCCGGCGGTCAGCACAGCTTCGTCGGTGGTAGCCAGCTCGGCATCTTCAATGAGTGTGCGAGCCCTGACGCGGCGGTCAAGTTCGTGCAGTTCCTGACGAGTGCGGAGTCGGTTATCCCGTACACCCAGGTCGCTGGCTTCCTACCCGCACGACTCGAAGCACAGCAGAATCCGTCGTTCAACACCCCCGCCTACCAGGTCTTCCAAGCTGCGGCGCAGAAGGGCAAAGTCCCACCGACAATCGCGCAGTGGGGCGGCGTCGAGAACGTGTTGCGTACCTCGCTGGAAGGTGTGTGGGAGGATGTGCAGGCAGCCGGCAATACGCCGATCGACGAGGCGACGGTTAAGGCACGGCTTGACGCTGGTGCCCAAAGCGTCAACGAGTTGCTTGCAGGCGAGTAATTTGTCCAGTTGAAGAACGTGGAGCAGCAGTTCACCTGCTGCTCCACGTTCTTATAGAGGAGGCCGCTGATGGCTGTCCGAGAAATGCCAGTCGTAACACGTAGATCCTGGCGCAGGCGGGTAAGCCAGAACCGGATTGCGTACGCTTTTCTTGCACCTGCAGTGACCCTGATGGTGCTTATTCACCTGATCCCGACCCTGCAGGCGCTGTACATGTCGCTGCTGAATCTGCGCCAAGAGAATCTCCGGCAGTACCTGCGTGCACCGTTTGTCGGGCTGAGGCACTATCAGAATATTCTGATCGGCCTTTTCACTGGGACCGGTAGCTCCTACGTCCAGGGCTTGGCCCAAGCGCTTTCCAACACCTTCATTTTTGCCTTCGTGGTTAACGCCGCAATCCTGGGGCTCGGATTGGTCCTGGCCCTGCTCCTCAACCGCGAGTTTGTTGGTCGTGGTCTTGCCCGCACGCTGATTTTGCTCCCATGGATCGTCCCTACCTTTGTTGCAGGCTTAATCTTTCGTTACATCTTCTTGCAAGAAGGTGGCCTTGCCAATCGCATTCTCGTCGATTGGCTGGGCGTTATGAATACCCCGACTACCTGGCTGGTGGGCCCTAACGCGCGCTGGGCGCTGATCATCGCCGCTGTGTGGCGTGGCGTTCCGCTCATGTCCCTGATGCTGCTCGCCGGACTGCAGGTTATTCCAGGTGACCTCTATGAGGCAGCCGGGATCGACGGCGCAAGCGCGTGGCAGCGCTTCCGCTACATCACACTGCCCATGCTCAAGCCGATTATTGCGATCCAGCTGATGTTCGGTATGGTCTTTAACTTCTTTGGCTTCGGGCCATACAACATCGCCGTCGCCATGTTTGGTGGTCTTAATCTAGGTACGTATGCCGATTTGTTAATTCCTACCATTGCCCGGCAAACATTTACCAACCAGCTGTATAGCTACGGCGCCGCCGCTTCGGTCTTGATGATGCTTGTAGCCATGGGCTTTGTTGTGGCCTGGTACCGCATCTTCCGTGACGCTTTGACCGCTCAGTAGCTATAAGGAAGGAACCGTCGATGGCTCTGCCAATTTCAGTCCCGCGTACGCGCCAGCGGGCACGTGCAGGTGCGAATTCGCTTATCGTTGAGACGCTGTTAAATCTTCTATTGATCGCGTTGATCCTGCTGTTGCTGCTCCCAATTATTTTCTTGTTTGTGAGTTCGCTGAAAACCGGCCGCGAGTTTCTTAGTTCCAACAGCTTTTTGCCGCAAACGTGGCAGTGGTCCAACTATCCGGAGATGTGGAATCAGGCCAACTTTGGGGTGTATTTTCGGAATAGCTTCATTATCTGCGGCATTGCGACCGTAGTGGGCACCTTCTTTGCCGCGCTGACGGGCTATGCGTTGACCCGCTTTCGTTTTCCCGGGTCCGAGCTGTTCAGCCTGGCGGTAACCGGCACGCAGCTGATCCCAGGCACGCTCTTCTTTATCCCGCTGTACCTCAGCTTTCTGTGGGTGCGCAATAACCTTGGCGTTCCCTTGATCGGCACGAATTACGGCGGCATCCTGCTGTACACCGGTTTCTACATTCCAGTTTCACTGTGGGTGATGCGCAGCTTCTTCGCCGCTATCCCGGTTGACCTGGAAGAGCAAGCCATGGTCGACGGCGCCACACGCTTCCAGGCCTTCTGGCGGATTGTGTTGCCGCTGACGGGACCGGGCTTGATCTCAACGGGCATTTTCATCTTCCTGACCGCCTGGGATGAGTTGTTCTTTGCCAGCATCTTGCGCCTCCGGACGGTACCTTTGGGCTTGCTCCTGTTCGCGGGCAACCAGAACAACCAGGCCCGCTACGACCTCGTCTGCGCCGGCGCGGTGGCGGTCACGCTGCCGATCATTATCTTATTCTTGCTCCTGCAGCGCCGGCTTGTGCAAGGCTTAACGGCCGGGGCAGTGAAGTAGCAGAGCAGCGCAAACACAACCTCCACCACCCGTTTTCTGGACGATTATCTTCCGGCAACTGCAACAGCCGCCTGCCGAATTGAGGGTGCAGCTAACGAGGGTGGTGGAGGCAGACCCATAGCAAGCGCTAGCCTCGCCCGCCACCGTGCGTGCATCCCGTCCTGGCACAATCACTGCTGGCCGCACACGCATGCTGTGTGCGGCCGCTTGCAACCCATGAGTGCTTGGTCGCGGCTGATCCAGGGCATCGATTACCGACTGGAGCGGCCTGACCGACCATTTCCTCACCACGAACGCCGCTAACCATTCGTTACGCCGAGACCCTGATCTGAAGGGGAGCAATGCTATGGAGGCTACGTTTCATTGGCCCTCGTCGATGGAGGCGGCTGTCTCGCTCACCTATGACGACGGGCTGCCCATCCACACGGCGCTGGTTGGTCCCACCTTGGAGCAGCACGGCCTACGCGGCACCTTTTATCCGCCCATTCCCAGCGACCTGCGCTACCATCCCGAGCATTGGCGCCATTTAGCCGCTGCCGGCCACGAGCTGGGCAATCATTCGATCTTTCATCCCTGCCGCCGTATTCCTGCCGACCAGTACGCCTGGCTGGATGCAAGCTACGACCTAGCGGCCTACTCGCCGGCCCGTCTCCGTGCTGAGCTGGACGTTGCCAATTTTGTCCTGACCCTGCTGGATGGCAAAACCGAGCGCACCTTTGGCACTACCTGTTGCCATACGACTATCGGGCAAGGCGCGGCTGAGCAGCCCATCGCCCCCATCTTAGCCGATCTGTTTGTGGCGGCACGCGGCGCACTGACCCAGCAGCCGGCTGTTCCATCATCCATGCTTGATCTCCATAACGTCGGCTGCATCAGCGCCGACGGACGAAGCTTGGCGGAACTGCAAGCGCTTGTGGCGGCAGCCCAAGCGCAGCGCGGCTGGGCAGTCTTGATGATCCATGGCGTCGGGCGCGAAACCCACGACTTGCATCTGGAGCTGGACGTGCACCAGCAGTTTATCGCCTGGCTAGCCCAGCAGCCGACGCTGTGGGTGGCGCCCTTTCTCCATGTCGCGACCTATATCGAACAGCACCAACGACCACACGCATAGCGGGCCAGTCAGCACCCGTATCGCATCCCATGCGCGATCATGATCGCGCATGGGATGCGCCCGCGGCCTACGCTCGAATTGCTCCCAAGAACCTGATAGCGTGCCGGATACAGCTTTTGGCAGTCCTGCCGGTGGAACAGGCAGCGTGCACCATGGTAGATTTTGGATATCCCGCTGAACGAGCTGCTGCTTTCACACCTGGAATAACTCGGCAGCGTTCACGGACTGTATGTTCGATATCCCACACCAACAAGGAAGCACGCCATGTTTCTGACTCTGCTGCTTGTCACCTTCGTCATCGCCGTTGTGGTCGCGGCGATCGTCGCCCGCATGTTCAACTCGCCGATCAATCGTATCCTCCAACGCATTATTCCGGATGAGATCAGCGTCGCGTGGGCGCGCTATCTTATGTTCGCGATCTACGTCGTCGGCATCTCCGGCGGCGTGCGCATCTGGGAGCTTGAGCGGTATATCACCGGCCAGTACCAGGGCGTAGAAATCTTGCAGCTCACGGCCGAGCGCTGGGTGCTCGAGGTGTACCGCACGATTATTGGCACGCTGCAAAGCTGTGCCTGGTTATTGTTGGTCTTTTTCGTCGTTGCGTTGCTGGCCTATGTTATTGTCCGCGTGTTTGAGCTGCTGCGGCCGAAAGCCGCCGCCTAAGGCAGGCTATGCCAGCTCACGGCATTGTGATACTTCCAATCCACTTTTTATGTCAATCACCTCCATCACAAGTGCGCGGGCTGTATCCGCTGCAAACGACCCAGCGCGCGAATGAATAACCGCGCTGGGTCGACGTGCTCCCGCAGAAGTAGCCAGCAACACGGGGAGGCTGGCATAGTCGACACGACCGTTAAGCTGCGGTCGTGCCGCGGAACAACCGCAGCGCTTCGGACAAGCGCGCCAAGCTAGCCGCGCTGTTGGGCCGAAAGTCGAACATCAGGTGGTCAAGGCCAGCCCGGTCGTGCGCCTGGAGCTTGGCGGCCAGCTCTTCCGGGGTGCGATACACCGAGTCGTGCATATGGGGCGGAATTTCACCAAGATCGGGAAAAGCGGCCCAGAACGGAATCGAAATGGGCAGCGTAGCCGGATCACGCCCCACGGCGACACACGCGGCCTCGATTGCCCGCCGCTCCTTCTGCTCAGGATCCTCAATGTCAAAGCCCGTGTTGAGGTTGTCCGCGTACTGCGCCGCCAAGCGTAACATACGCGGGCCGGATGCACCGATCAGCAGCGGCATGCTGCCTCCACGTGGTCCCGGCGGCACCATTTCGCAGTCGCGAGCCGCGGCGTAATGGCCCGCAAAGTCAACCCGTCCCGCGCGCAGCAGGGGTACAATAATCTGCAGCGCCTCCTCGAAGCGATCAACCCGGTGGTCATAGGGCAGGCCGAACGCCCGAAACTCAGTCTTGTTCCAGCCCGCGCCAATACCAAGCGTGAAGCGACCGTCGCTCACCTCGTCAAGCGTAACCGCGATCTTGGCCAGCATGGCCGGATTACGGAACGCGGTGCAGGCCACCAACGTGCCCAGCTCGACGCATTGGGTTACCTCGGCGAGAGCTGCCAAAAATGTAAAGCATTCCCACTGGCCCTTGGTTGATTCTTCATTGCGAAACAGCAGGTGATCATAGATCCAGATCGAGTCAAAGCCCGCCTCCTCGGCCTGCACGGCTAAGGAGCGAACCTCCCGATACGTTGGCCCCGCGGCGGCATCCCCTTCCAACATCAGTACGACGCCAACCTTCATAGCCCTTCTCCTCCGTGTGCTCGATCACCCTGACACGAACAGCCCCCGGCAAGCAATGCTTTACGCCGAGGCTCCCGACCACCGACCGAACGTTATTCGATTTTGTTAATGGGGATCTGGCTAACCATGCCGACGGACGAACACCGCCGGTTAAGGAGCCTCGAAGGATAGCAGCGTTCAAGGCTACCCATATTGCACACGACGGGCAGCCATATGCCGGCGCGATCAGCCGCGCTCGTTTGTGGCTATTTGGCGCTTACCGGCTGCTGGCTGTTGAGCCGGGGGACGTTGCGATACGTTCGATTCGATCGATAATGGACCGCCCCGCAAGCCCTGCACCCAGATATCTTCGGTCTCTTTGTTGAAGACGTAGATCAGAATGATGCTCATCGCCCCGTAGATCGGCAAGTGACCGATCAGCTCCGTCCAGTTGAAGATGGTCAGCGTCAGGTTGATCGGGACCAAGGCCAGCAGCACAATCTCGCGTGGAAAGATCCCAAAGGTCAGCCACAGGCCGATCAGCAGCTCAACCGAGCCCGCCATCAGGATAAAGACTTCATTCGGCAGGGGGATGCCAAGCGCCTGGGTGAAATTCAGCGGATATTCCTGGAGAAAGGCTTCGGCCAGGGGCAGGTTCGCGAACTTCTCGGTAAAGGCGACTACCACAAAGCTGAGCCCAAGGCCAGTGCGCAGCACCGGGACGGCATGCCGCATCAAATGCGCCGGTGGCTCCAGCCGTGGCAAAGCCAGACGATCCACTGAAATCGGGCCGCGTCCCGCCAGAAAAAAGAAGCCGGCGAAGCCAAGCATGAAGATATTGTCCAGCAAGGACTGGAGATCGACTACAAACAGGCCCACCAGGTAGAGCGCGGCAAGTGCCAGGGCAGCCAGGCGGGTGAACGCGCCATAAAACAAGGCCAGGGCGATAAAGGTCTGGGCCAGACCCAGAAAGTTCGAGAAGCCCGGTCGGAGGCTAATGTTGGGCGAAAAGAGCTGACCTTGCACACCATTAACCAGCAGTGGGACCGCGATATGAATACCCAGAATAAACGGAACGAGGCTATACAACGCCGCTAAGCGTTCAGGAGTAGCGCCAAAAAACTTGGGCCCAGGCACGAAATCACGCCCGCCGCGGTGTCGCCATAACCACGCGCCCACGGCCGTTGCAGCGAGCACTGCTCCAAGAAATGCCAGCGGCAAGGGCCGAAACATCAGATCAAAGCGCAGGGGATATTCCTCGGCGTTGGCAAACCATTTTTCGTGGGCGTAGGCCTCGTCAACTCCCGCTATGCGAGCAAGCACCAACAGCACAACGCTGGCCAGCCCGAGCTTGATCCGTTTCGCCCTGCGCATACAGCTCCCCTTCTCACGAGTATGTCCAAATGCATGACCATGCGGGAATGGTCGGCTGCTCCATTGCAGACACAATTCCCTGCAATAAACGTGCAACGCATCGTCGTCGTGGCAGCTCCACATAGCGTTAGGCGGTAATTCCTGACCCGCCCAATCGTACGGCAACGCGGAACTGTTCAGGTACAGGCAGGCATGGTCATACTTCTTTAACGAAGCGGGCGGTCCATCAGGGTGGTGGTCCAAAAGATGCTTTCGTACGCTCCCGACAGGATTGGAAAACGGAGACAGGCGCACCCATGCTTGCGGCCATGGAGCCGCCTGCTTGCCTCCACAATTGTATAAAACAGATGGACACAGTAGAAACGTTGCTTGATTCCCAACTTGAGCACGATTTCCACCGCGTACGCACCCAGGCGCTGCGAAACGTTATCTTGGGGTTGTTTCGCCGCCGGCCAGCCACGCTGCTGCCCTTTACAGCGGTGAAAGGGCGCCTGCATATGCGAGCGCAACGTGATCTAGGTATCCGCAGCGTTCCGCTCGACCAGATCGTGGGTAGTGAGGGACGCTTCGGCGAGTTTGATCGCGCCTTCAACCCTCGCAGCCGACGCTTAATAGATCCCTGGAAACGGATTGGGCGTGCGCGCTATTATGGCGAACACCTGCCACCAGTCGAATTGTTCAAGGTAGGCGACATCTACTTTGTACGCGACGGAAACCACCGGCTTTCGGTTGCTCGGGCACTTGGCCAAACGGAGCTCGACGCGCATGTCGTCGAGATCGAGACCAACGTGCCACTGCCGGCCGATTTGGACGAGGCTGAGCTCGAACGGAAGGCTGCCCAAAGCCGCTTTGTAGAGGAGATCGGGCTGCTCCAGGTGCGGCCAGGCGCGATTGTGCCGCGCGAAGCCAGCGATCCAGGGACGTATGAGGCGCTACGCCGTCAGATCGACTGCCATCAGCAGGAGCTGGCGCGTGAGCAGGGCCGTGTTGTTTCGCACGCCGAGGCAGTGCTTGCGAGGGTGCGCGTAGCGCCGAGGGCAATGAGCCACACCATGTTGAAGTAACGCGATGCGGATCATTGCTCCTTGGGCGAAACGCCGCTCATACTAAATTGTAGGATACAGGCAGCGGTCACGATCAGTGGTGAAACCGCAGGCAGCTCAGCCATTAGGCAGGCCGTACCCCAAGCTGCCTGCATCTCATCGCCGACGCAGACCGAGCGGTTTGCGCTCACGCCCTTAGCTGGCCCGCGCATGGTACAGCGCCACCAAGGCCGCGCCGATCGCCTGGGATAGGTCGCCTAGCTGCGCCGGCACAATCCGCAGGTTGGCACGCTGCGCCGGCCACAGGTAGGGCATGGCGGTTTCGCGCACCAGCCCAAGGTAGCGTTCGCGAAACGCGGTCGTGGTCGCCTCCGGGTCCATCAGCCCCCCGCCGACTACCACGTAGGTCGGGTCGAGCGCCATAGCCAGGTTGGCCACGTGCAGGCCCAAAGCACGCGCTTGAAAGTCAAAGAGCTCGCCGGCCAAGGCATCGCCCTCCTGCGCAAGACCGCGCAGTGCGAACACCCGCTCCGGCATACTGCGCGACGCTGTCGCCAGCGGATGGTGGGGGTACGCGGCGAGCTTGGCGCCGAGCAAGTGCGGCAGGCCCGACAAGGTCGTGTAAACTTCGACGCAGCCCCAGGTCCGGCCACAGCCGCACGGATAGCTCGGCACGTTGAGCTCCTGGAGCGGAGCGGGCATGTGGCCAGCTTCCATGCCGGCCAGCGTCGAGCCGGCAAGCGGCAAGCCGTTGGGGCCGATGTAGGCGCAGCCCAGACCGGAGCCAGGCGCCAGCAGCAGCACGGTGCTGGTGCTCGTGCCCCGCAGCCGCTCCGCCTCGGCCACTCCGCCCAGGTCGCCGTCGTTACCGACGGTCAGCGGCACCGCGCGGCCGGCTCGCTCGGCCAATGCCGCACTGTAGGCGGAATACACGTCAAAGCCGACGAAGCTTTCCGGCAGGTTGGCGGAGCGGTCGAGCACGCCGTAGCGTTGGAACGGGCCGGGGATCGCCAGGCCGACGCCCTGGACCTGGTCCCACGACAAGTCATGCTGATCGAGATAGTTATGGAGCGCCGCGACCCAACCGCGCACAACCGCGGCCGGACCTTCCCTGGAATTGGTTGGCTGTTGGAGCAGTCGGGTGGCGACGGGCGTACCGTCGCTCCAGATCGCGCCGACCTTGGAGGTCGTGGCGCCGCTGTCAGTGCCGAGAAAGATGTGCTGTCCAGTGGTCATGCGCTCACCTGCCTTGCTGCGACATCGGGAACGGGGCGCTGGCGCGTTGGCGGACAGCAGAACAGGCGGGCCGCACAGTTGACTCCACGGGATGCATTCACACCCAGCGCCAAGCCATTAAGGCACCAGCCGGCTCCGTCACCCACAGCACACGCACCACACCTCGCCACACGGTTCATGTGAAGCCTATTATAGCGTTCACAGCGCCTGTCGATGTCGGCAGCCGCTTGGAGTGCCACGAGCCGTCGGGCCAAGCAGCAGATGCGGACTCTGGGTCAGGCAGTGGTGTTTGCGCTCATGGCTGCGAGCCAAGCTGAAGCAGGCTTTTTCAACTGCTAGTGGACGGCATGGACACTGAGATATGGCGGCGAGTAATGCAGGACGGGCAGGTCC
>JADDQF010000145.1:0-8546 GCA_016781505.1 bacterium | reverse complement strand
TGAGGTGCGCTGGGGCGGGATAGGGCAGACCAGCCGGAACTACAGCGGGCAACAGCGCGACGACACCGACTTGCTCTACGACCACGCGCGCTCCTACGATCCCGCGTTGGGCAGGTTCATCTCGGCTGATAGCGTCGTGCCAGGCAGTGCATGCGGGAAAAACAACGTGCTACCCCCGCCCATGAGTTGTCCACCATGTCGGTCAACCAAATAAACGGTAGTTGATCAGCGGAAACAGATTGTCCAGCTCGGCGATTTCGCGTAGATACGCGGCAGCATCGGGCGGGGGTTGCTGCTGGCTGGCGTAGTGGAGCAGCCGCTCAAAGCGCGCCAGATGCTCGTTGACGCGGCCAAGCGCATATTCCTGAGCCATGCCCGTGGCGATCAGGACCGCCCAATCGCTGCTTTGGGCTAGCAGCAGCTCGCAGGTTGCCTGCCGCAGCAGTGCCTCATCCAGGGCTTGAGCGGCTGGCTTTTCGCGGGCTACCATTTCGAGCCGCGCCGCCGCTGCGGCCACGCGTTGGCGCAATGCAGTCACGGCAGGAACATCAAAGATCGGATGAGCAATCGGCTCGGCATGATGTACAGCGGGGAGCTGCGGCAGCACGTCCTTGACCGTCACCAGGCGAATATCGTCGGCGTCCAGCAGCTCGAGCAGCACGCTTTGCAGCCAGCGTACGCCCTCAAACCACCAGTGGCCAAACAGATCCGCATCCAAGGCCAGCACAAGCGTCGGGGACGCGCCGCCAGCTGCGATGTGCCGTAAGCGCTCACGTAGAGCGCGCACAAAATGGGCCGCGTGCTCCTCAACCCGGTTGAAAGCCAGGTACGGATCGTACCAGTCCTTGGCGGACTGCGGCACGTCACTGCCGGTCACACGCCAGTAAGCCATGCCCGATTCGGGATGATGCCGGTAAAATTCCCGATACACGCTGTCGCCGGGATAGCCCACACCGTGCCCAACAACATGTTGGGCGAGCGCCGCATCCGGATGGACCACCGGCATTCTCGCCCGCTCGCTTTTGCCGGCACACATCAGAGGGGTGCCAACCGCGTAGCTCAGGCCGAGCTCCTGCGCCACCGGCGGGAGCTCGGCCGGCAATCCACCGCCGGGCAGCCACAATCCGGCTGGACGCCGCCCAAGCTGGCGCAGCACCGCCATCGCGCCGACTTCCAGCTGGGCGCGCACTTCGGGAGTCGAAAGCGGGGGCAGGTACGCGTAGGTAGCCGGCGCAAGCAGCACCTCGCTCGTATCGCGCAGCAGACCACGGATCGCCCCTACCAGATTGCGCCCAAACCGGTGCACAACGTTGTGCTCGACCATATCGAGCCAATCAAGGTAAAACCGGGCCAGGTAGGCGCCGTGGCCATGGTCTTCCGCCTCAAAGCGCTCCAAATCAGCCCCGACTCGCTCGCGAGCCGCCCCTAGCCAGAGCAACAAATGCTTCCCAATGACCGGGTCGGCCAGCTGCTCCAGCAGCACGGGGCTGATCGATACCGTGAGCGGCAAGCTTTGGCCGCTGCTCCGCAGATCGTACAGCATCGCCAGCAGCGGCACGTAGCTTTCGGCGATCACCACATGCAGCGACTCTTCGCCATGCGGCCAGCGCCCGGCGCGGCGCACATACGGAAAGTGCGCATTGAGGATTATGGCAACGTTGCCGGTGTGCATGTCGGGATCGTTCTAGCTACCCACCGGCCGAGGCCCCAAGAATGCCGAGCAGGGGAATTGCGCAGAAGGCACAGGCTACAAACAAGGTGAGCCCGATGTTGATCCACCCCAGAACGATGCCCGCCTGGGCCATGCCGTCGCCCGTGATCATGCCGCCTGATGCCTGAATCTCTTTACGCGCGTTGCGGCCAAGGATAACCGCGGGAATGGCGGCGAAAATGGACAGGCCCACAAATGACACAATTCCCAGCACAAGCGCGATCAGCGCGGTGTTGCTCTGCTGCACCATCACCATGCCGGGCTGCTGGTACACCGGGGCCTGGGGTTGGTCTGAGCGAGGCGCCCCATATTGCTGGGTGGATGGAGCGTAGCCGCCGGGGTTTGAGCCGGCACTCGGCTCGGCATAGGGGCGTGCCCCCGCGTTGGCCGCCGGCGCCGGCGCGTCGTACACCCGCGCGTTGTGCTCCTCGTCTGCCGCCAAGACTGTTTCCGAACCATACCGCGGCGTTGCGCCACTGTCGAAGGTAACCGTCGGCCCAACTGCTGCGGTTGTCGATTTAAGCGAGCTACCACAGCGAAAGCAAAACGATGCGCCTGCCTCGTTATCCGCGCCACAGACGGGACATTTCATAGCTGGTGTCCTTTCACCTTGTGTTCCCCGAACCTATCATAGCAGACCTCGCACGCCTCCGTCTAGCGTTGGCAAACGGATTGCTGTTGCCGGTGTATAAGGAGGACGCATATGAGATTCACCTTGATCTTTGGTGCTCCCGTGTATGCCAACGAAACACAGCTCGGCAAGCTAGAGCGTATTGTTGTTAACAACGGTATCGCGAACCAGGTTACGGTCGATCCCGGCCTGTTTGGCTATGAGCGAGTCCTGCCCCTTAATCATTTGGGCGAAGCCGGCGCCGACGCCGTGCAGCTGAATGTGGGCGCTGATGAGTGGAAAGCGTACCCCGCCTACTCCATGGATCAGTCGCTCACCAATCCCAATGATGCCAGCCCGGATCTGTCTGTGCTGACCACAGATTTGACGATGAACAGCCAGGCAGCCGATACCGGCCATCCGTTGACCACGGGAGCCCGCGTCGAGCGCAGAACAGTGGACGAGCTTTCGGTCGTTTTATCGTCTTCGACCACGGTGGTTAACGACAGCGCGCCCGACGAGGCGGACCGGCTGCGGGGCCTGACGATCGACACGGGCCGTCCGCAGGAGTTACTGCTGGCCCAGGGCGGCACAATTCCTTACGCTGCGGTCACGATGCTGGACGAAAACCGTATTCACATTGGCGGTCGGCATCAGGAGCCAATTCTGCCCTCAGACCGTGGCTATGAGCAAACACGTGCTCACGATCCGGCCGGCGACGAGCGCCGATAAAGCGTCCAGCCTGGCCTTTTGCGGCCAAACCTGGGATGACCTCGCGGCGATGGCTATGGCCGCGGGGTGTACCCCGCGGCCGTATCATTTTGGCGTGTATGCGCATCCACTGTAAGGCTGCCACGGCCACACCCTGCCATGTTGCTTGCACGCCACCAGCTTGACATGCTCTTCGCTCATGCCGCCACCGGCTCCACCGAGGTCTGCGGCATTCTTACGGGCCGCGCCTGGCCTGGCGTTGTTGTCGAATCGGTGATAGCGGCTCGCAATGTCCACCCGCAGCCACAGCGACATTTTCTGCTCGACGCCGCTACCCTGCTCCAAGCCGACCATGCAGCCCGCGTACGCGGCCACACAATCATCGGCTTTTACCATTCTCATCCGAACGGCCTGGCGCTGCCTTCGGCCCTAGACCACCGCGAAGCCTGGCCCCAGCTGTTGACGGTGATCATTGCCGTTGAGCAGGGCCGGCCGCGCTGCCTAAGTGCTTGGCGCTGCGCCGATACAATGCTGCAGCCTGAGCCGATTGAGATTCATGCAGGTGTTATGCCTTTAGCCGCGGAGGCGTAACCGTTTTGTTCGCCACAACCCTGTCCATTACAGCACTGCGCATATGCATTGCGCTGCTGACGACGCCCTCACCCCGTCGCTGTGCGCCACCCGCCTCCCCGCCGCCCAGACGCCGGTGCGGCGCGAGGGAGAGGGGCGGGGGGAGAGGGTTGGGTAAAAGGCCGACCGGAGTTACTCCGCTGTGGAAAGATCCACGCCCAGCTCCTCGTACGCGCGCTGGATCTGCGTGTCCTCGGTCTGCCGAATTTCTTCGACTGACAAATCCTTCGCCGTGGTCGGTGTGAGCGGATACACATCCAGCGGGAGGCTGACCGTAATATCCGGCTCAATGCCCTCGTTCCGAATCTGACGGCCCTTGGGCGTCAGCCACTCGGCCGTGCCAAGATACACGGCCGAGCCATCGTCGAGCTGGAACGGCGAGAGTACGCTGCCTGCGCCCGGGGTTTGCACGCCGATCAGCTTCGCCCGTCCATAATCCTGTAGGGCGCCCGAGAAAATCTCGGCGGATGAGGCCGAGCCCTGATTGATCAGCACAACCACCGGCAGCTCGGTCTCGGGGTTGGACTCGTTCGTCTTATACACGTCCTCGGTGCCGTCGCGCTCCCGCACCCGGAGCAATACTTCGCCCTCGGGCAGAAACTGACTGGTGACACTCACCGCCTGGTTGAGCAGACCGCCCGGATTATTGCGGACGTCAAGAATCAGCTTTTCGGCGCCTTGCTCCTTGGCCTCCTTGAGGGCACGCTTCAGCTCCGCTGTGGCTTTTTCTTGAAACTGCGACAGCTTGATCAACCCGACCTTGCCCGGCAGCATCCGCCAGGTTACAGCCGGTACGTTGACGGCGGCGCGCGTGACAGTCAGCTCCACGGGCGCTTCTTGATCGAGGTGCTGGATTTCAAGCGTCACCGTTGTGCCGGGCTTGCCCCGCACCTTGTTGACAACCTCTTCCAGCTCCAGCCCCCGCGTTGACTCCCCGTTCACGCTCAGGATGATGTCGCCCGCCTTGATGCCGGCCGCCTCTGCGGGCGAGCCTTCGATCGGCGCGGTAACGGTCGGATACTCGCCTTCCGTGCCGATATACGCGCCGATGCCCTCGAATTCGCCCTGCAGGCTTTCCTGCATGCGCTCGAACTCTTCCGCCGTTTGGTAGCGGGTGTGGCCGCGGTCGTTGAGGCTATCCAGCATGCCGTTGATCGCGCCGGTGATCATGTCGTCAGAATTCAGAGCCTTGGGATCAAGAAAACGCTCCTCGGCGATATTCCAAACTTCCCAAAAGTTGCTGAACTTACTACACACCTCGGCCGACTCTGTACACTGGCCGGTGTTGGGCCCGCCCGAGATAAACCCTGCACTATTGCTAGCCGCGCCCTGCACATATCCAGCGCCCGTGCCCAGCGCAAGCGTACAGCCCATTAAGACTACGACCATCCACAATGGCGGACGCCACTTCGTCATCCGATTCATGCTTTGCTCCTCAACCACTCGCCCACCGGCAATTTCGGGGATATTCACAGGCAACATTATGTAGTATAATACCTCGTGGATATAAGCCAATCCTAAGAGCCGCACCGCTTGCAGCACTCCACGGCGTCGATGCCGGCAACCCTCCGCTTCCCGGCATTAGCTTTCGCGCGCAGAAACAAATCATGCCAAAACTACTACATCTGGCCGATATTCATATCGGCATGGAAAATTACGGTCATCCGAATCCGCAAACGGGCCTGCATAGTCGCCTCGAAGATTATCTCGGGCGGCTGGACGATGTGCTTGACTATGCGCTTCATCAAGAGCCTGTCGACCTCGTACTGATTGCGGGTGACATCTACAAGAATCGCACCCCGAACCCGACGCATCAGCGCGAGTTTGCCCGCCGCATTCAGCGCGTCGTTCGCGCCGGCATACCTGTCTTTATTTTGACCGGCAATCACGACGCGCCGGCCAGCAACACCCGGGCCCACTCCGTCGAAATTTTCGATACGCTGGAGATACCGGGGGTCACAATTGCCTCCAAAATGCGCTTCCATCTGCTTAATACGCAGCGCGGCCCAATTCAGATTATCGCAATTCCCTGGCTTAATCGGCAGGCGCTGCTCACCAAGGATGAGCTGATCGGCTTGCCCATGAGCGCTTTGGAGACGGAGATTTTGAGCCGGGTTGGCAACTTTATCGAGGGCACCGTTGAACGTCTCGATCCCCAAATTCCCACCGTGCTCACATTCCACGGCACGCTTGGCGGCGCGACCTATGGCGCGGAGCGCAGTGTGATGCTCGGCCACGACCTGGTTATTCCACGCTCATTGCTGGCGTTGCCCGGTATTGATTATGTCGCGCTCGGCCATATCCACAAGCACCAAGCAATCGGCACCCAACCGCCTGCAGTGTATCCCGGCAGCATCGAGCGCATCGACTTCGGCGAGGAAGACGAGACCAAAGGCTTTGTGATCGCCGACGTGGAAAAAGATGATACCAGCTGGCACTTTGTTGAGCTCAATGCCCGGCCGTTTGTGACGGTGCGGGTGGACGTGCGCCAGCATCCCGATCCACAAGAGCGTATTCGCCGGGCCATCGCTGCTCGACAGCTCCAAGATGCGGTTGTGCGCGTGATTGTGGAGTGTTTGCCGGCGCAGCGTCCCGCCATCGACGAGCGGGCGATCCACGAGCAGATCGAGGCGGCGGGCGCGCATGTTGTGGCAGCCATCGCCATCGAGGTGGAGCGCACCCATCGGGGACGCTTTGCCGAGGTCGCCGAGCAAGTACGCGATGGATTAACACCCCGCCGGGCGCTGGAGCTGTATCTGCAAACCAAAAATGTCGCTCCGAAGCGGCAGGCCCGCTTGCTCCAAGCAGCCGACGATTTGCTCCGCCCAGACTCTCCGTAGCTTCCGGCTGGTATTCCCGCCGGCGGCTTGATGGGCCGCGCTGGTCGCGGCATACGAACGTATTTTGCAGCGCAGTCCACTTGTGCCACCAGCAAGGCCAACCCGAACCGTGGAATACGCCGGGCAACAACGCTCGCGGCGCATACCAAAGCTCCCAAAAACTATTTACACATTAAAAAGCACAGCTCCAGGCGATGCCTGGAGCTGTGACCGTGTGAAGGGTGGAGGGTTTACTGCGCGAAGATTGCCCAACCGTCGTCCTTGCCGTTGTTGGTCAGCTGGATCTGGCCGCTGCCGTCCCGGTTCATGATGAAGATTTCGTAATCGCCGTCACGGTTGCTGTTGAAAACAATCCGGTTGCCATCGGCTGACCAGGTTGGCGCATCATCGCTGCCGTTGCTGTTGGTGATCCGCTGCTGCTGGCCGCCGTCGATGTTCATCAGATAGATTTCGGCGTTGCCGTCACGGGTGGCTGTATAGGCGATGCGGGTGCCGTCGGGCGAGACGCGCGGGAAGCGGTCGGCGGTGTTGTTGTTGGTCAAGCGCGTGGCATTGGGCGGCGAGATCAGCGCCGGGATCGTCAGCTCGTTGGGCTTGTCCTGGCTGTATGAGAGCGTGCCGCGATAGATTTCAAATTCAAAGTAGTTGCCGATGCAGTTGCTCTCGTACACGATGCCCGAGCCGTCCGGCAGCCAGGATGGATGCTGGTTGACACAGCCGATCGTGTCGGTCAGGCGGGTTGGCTCGGCCGTGCTGCCAATGTTGCGCACATACAGATCGGCGTTGCCGTCGCGGTCCGACGCAAAGACGACCTTTGTGCCGTCGGGCGAAACCGCCGGGTTGTAGTCGTTCGCGCCGCTGCTCAGCTCCTGGCGCAGGTCGCTGCCGTCGAGCTTCATGCTGACGAGCTGCCGCTTGTCGTTGAAGCGCTTGGTGTCGCCAAAGATACGGTTATTTTCCTGCTTCCATGAGCGCTGCACGGAGAAGGGCAACGTTTCTTTGGCGTTGCCGGTGATGGCGCTCTGGCCGGCGCCATTGGCATCCATGGTGTACACGTTGAACTCGTTGGTGTCAACCTTGGATGCGAAGGCGATCGGCAGGTTCGGCTCGCTGGACGCCCAGGGAGTACCCAGCTGTGGGTAGCGCCACTGGAAGTAGTGCTGGCCGACGTTGCCCATCTCGACCTGATACTGCGCTGGATTCGAGGGCGTGTACGTTACCGCGCGGCGCTCGAAGAGCTGCACCAAAATATCCTTGTCCTGACCGCCGACCTTGGCCGTGATCCAGTACGGATCCGTGATCGGGTAGCCGAACGCCGCAATCGCCGCCACCGGTCCCGCGTTGCGGAAGTCGTTGAAGACCTTGGGCACGTTGTGCCCCGTCACCGTTTCGTACGCGACGATTTCGGTTCCGGGCTTGTCCGCCAGATCCTGTCGGAAGCCAATCGATCCGTCTTTGGTGAAGGTCTGCCCGATCCGCTGCCCGACTTTGTTCTGATCCTTGTACGGATTATCCGTGGTTGCTACGCCGCGGAAGCTGGCATAGGTCGGGGCGTTGGGGTTCTGCAGCGCGGGGTCGCCCGCCACCGGAATTTCGGCCGCTGCCCGTGGCGCATTTTCCGCCTCGGTAGGGGCATCGCCCAGCTTCACGCGGCCGGAAACCATCTCAACCGGCAGCAAGCCGTTGGTCACGCCGCCCAGAGGACCCGTCGTGACCGACGGATTGTTGATCTCCATGCGAGACTTATCGTAGTACTGTACCTGGCGCAGGCCATTGGGCGACTGCTTATAAAACTCTTTATAATCAAACCAAGGGCTGGGGCCCCAGGTCCACGACCGTTGGGTTTGGCCCAGTTGGACTGGCCGGTCCGCACTGTTCCAGACTTGCTCGAAGCGTGGCGATGCGAACTGGGTGCGGTTGCCCGACCAGGGAGCGGCGCCCGCACCGGTGGCACCCAAAAGCATGCCGCCGACAGCAGTTGCTGCCAAGCTGCGCTTCAGCCACTCAATCGGCCGACGACGATTCATGTGTGTGTTCCTCCTAC
>JADDQF010000061.1:12106-30957 GCA_016781505.1 bacterium | reverse complement strand
TGCTCCTTGCCACAAAAGGATACCAGCAGTGTACTGCATGCTGTCAATCGACGGGGTATTGAAGCGCACACCGGCGACGTGCTATACTCGCTCACGACCATACGCCGCTCCCGCAGCCACGCTAAACACCACCAGCCCATCTGATATTTTCGTGTCGTGCTCATTCAATTTAAGGCAGAACGAACATGGACGCCGATACGCTTATGCAACAGTTGCTTGAAGATCCTTCCATCGTGCAAACGATGGCCGAGCCGCTTCCCGACGATGTGGCGGCGGTGGTGATCGAGCGCTTGAAAGCAGAGGCCGACCACCACTGGTGGATCAATGCAAATCGTTCCCTTGAACTGGCCGATCAGATTATCCAGATTGGCCAGGCCCGCAACAATATAGCCGAGATTGCGCTTGGCACCATGGCACGCGGCGACGCGCTCAAACTACTTGGACGCAGGCCAGAAGCTTGGGCTGAGCTTGAAGCAGCAGGGCAACTGTTTCAAGCAGCTGGAGACCAAGTTGGGTGGGCACGTACGCGTATAGGCCGGGTTGGTATATGCGTGGACCTTGATCAAGTGGCCACTGCGTTAGCGGAAGGCGAACGCGCTCGATCTATTTTGGTTGATTATAACGTCCCCGAAAAGCTGCTCTGGCTTGATATCAATACTGCTGCTGTTCATAATTACCTTGGCGAGCATACGCAAGCGATTGCTATCTTTGAAGCTGCGCTTGCAACGGCTCATACATTAGGTAAGCAAGGCGAGCAATGGCGCGTTGTGCTGTACACCAATATCGGCTTCGCATATGAGGCTTTAGGCGATTTCCGAATGGCGCTAACCTTTCATGAAAGAGCATGTTTAATAGCTGAAGCGCGGCAGGAATCACGCAGCCTGGCTGTGGCCGAGACCAATATTGCTATCGCCGAGATGAAACAAGGGCATTACCGACAGGCCCTTGCTATGCTGCACCGCGCTCACAACCTGTATGTTACCGAACAACTCCCACGTGATGCTGCTGAAGTCAACCGGATCATCGTTGAATGCTACCTGCTGCTCAACCGGTATGCCGAGGCCCGCGGGCTTGCCCGTGATGTAGCTGCAGCGTTTCGCACGTTCGGCGAAGGATACGAGGAAGCGTTAACGCTACTGGAGCTTGCGGTAGCCGAAGCTGAATTAGGAGACCTACCGGCTGCACTCGCCGCGCTGGATGCTGCCGAGCCAATCTTTGTTTCAGTTGGCGCATCGACATGGCAGGCGACAACGCAGCTGCGCCGGGGGCAGATCGCGCTACAGTGCGGCGACTTAACCACCGCGCGGGAGGCAGCGACCGCGAGCCGCGAACACTTTCAGGCCAATGGACAACAGGTTAATCAAGCGACGGCTCTCCTCCTTTACAGTCGAACCCTGTTGAGCGGGAATGAATGGGAAGCTGCTACGGAAGCGGCTAAAGCTGCTCTCCAGATTGCCCAGCAATGCAACGTGCCGCCGCTCCGCTACAGCACTCACCTCCTGCTTGGCCATGCGGCTGAAGCTCAGCACAACATTCGCCGGGCTGTACGACACTATCGTGCGGCGGCAGGTGTGGTTGAACGTGTCCAACGTGGCTTAACCATCACCCTGCGGCCAGGCTTTTTGGAGGATAAGGGCGAAGCGCTGCAGGCGCTCTTAGCCCTACAGCTTCGCCTAAGCCAGGGGCGGCAGGCGTTTGAAACGTTGGAACGAGCGAAATCCCAAGCGCTCATGAACTATTTGACCAACCGCGAGCATCTGCGCTGGGCGCAAGACGATCCCCGTACGCGAATGCTGACGGAAGAGCTGAACCAGCTACGTGCGGAACACCAATGGTTTTATGAGGTAGCACACGATCAGCTGCGGAGCGACGACGGCCGAGCAGGGGCCATTTCTCAGGAGCAGGCCTTGCAGCAAGTAACGGTGCGTGAACGCCGTATGCGAGCCATTACCGAGCAGCTCTATCTCGCAAATGGGCATGATGGCGGCGCGAAACGGACAGCAGTTCCCACGCTTGCGGACGTGCAGGGGAGTTTGGCCGACGACACGCTGTTGATCGAATTTTATAATGATGGGCAACAGTTGTGGGCATTCGCAGTTGATGCTCAGAACCTAGAAGTTCATGCCTTGGACACGGGTGTTGCGGCAGTTGACCGGCTGCTGGATCAGTTGCAGCTAAACGTGGCAGCCGCGCTCAAAGCCGGGCCAGAAAGCGCAGCGACTCGTAGCCTTGCCAACGTGGCCAAACGAATTGCACAGCGGCTGTATCGCGCCCTGTTGGAGCCATTGCAACATCGCATCCATAACGCGCGCCGCTTGGTGATCGTACCGTACGGATCGCTGCACTATCTGCCGTTTCATCTGCTCCATATTGTGAACCAATACATCATCGACCAGCACGAGGTTGTAGTGCTGCCGTCCGCAGGGCTGGTCATGATGCAAGGACCATCGCGTTCTGCTGGTGCGCGTGTGCTTGCCCACAGCTGGAATGGTCGGCTGAGCCATACAAACGCTGAAGCTCAGATCGTTCAGCAAATTTGGGGTGGCGATACGTTTTACGAACAAGCCGCGACCCGCTCCGCACTTCAGGCAGAACCGACGCAAATTTTGCATATTGCAGCCCACGGCGAACATCGTCTGGACAATCCCGATCTATCGTACATTCAACTCGCCGACGGCCAATTGTACACCGACGACCTGCTCCAGCTCGACCTCGGCTATGAGCTGGTGACTCTTAGCGCGTGTGAAACCGGCCGGGCAAACGTCGTGGCAGGCGATGAGCTGATTGGCCTTGGGCGGGGATTCTTGTACGCTGGTGCAGGCGCGCTGCTGGCCAGTCTGTGGCCGGTCGCCGATGCCACGACCGTCGAGCTCATGCAACATGTGTATCGTGCTCTACAGGCAGGAGCCTCTAAAGCTGCGGCATTACAACATGCTCAGCACGTCCTTCGTGCTGCCCAACCACAGCTGCACCCAGCCTTTTGGGGTGCGTTTCAGCTCATAGGCGATGCACGTCCACTGTCAACGTATGGGGAACAGACGGCCGGAAAGGAGCAAGCAAGTGGACTCCAAACAGCTACAATCGCCCAATAAAGAACAGCCGCTGCACTATTTTGTGCCGCATGAAATTTTGTTTCTGGTGGAACATGACGGCAAGATCAGCCGTCAGCAGCTTGCCTCACTTATCAAGTGGAGTAACCAGGCCTTCGACGATGCGGACATTGCGCTGCCACGTCGCCTGTTGACATTTCCACGCACACAGCAGCGCGGTGCCTTTTCTCTGGTAATCTCCGACGTCCAAGGCATCGGCGACGATCCGGCTGATCTGTTGCGACTGCTTGAGCGCCTCGAAAGTTATTTGGACCAGTCATCTGAAGGGCTAACCCTACGCTCTATTTCCCCCAACTGGCTAGGCAGCCGCGCACCACAGCTTATAGGAGGCGGGCCAGGCGCAAAGCCCATCCCTGCCGATCCGGGGACCGGGGCCTGGCAGACGAGCGCCGTTGAGGTACCGGGAGCGCCCTATCACTTCAGGCACAACTCCAATCAGCAGCAGAACGGTCGTAAGCAGCCAGTAGAAGTAGCCATCCTCGATACCGCGCCCTGCCATCATGATCTGGTCCATGCCTACCACCGCTGGCAGGCCGAGCACCCCCTTATTCGCAGCTTGTTGCAGCCAGGCGGGCCGCTGCGGGTCTCGTATGCGCCGTATGCCGATCTGGTTCGGCTGGCAGACTACACTATCTACGACCACACCTACCAGATGGCCGACCATGGCTTGTTCGTAGCGGGTATTGTGCATTCCATCGCCCCCCAGGCCCAGCTACGGCTGATTGAGGTGCTTAACCCTTACGGGATTGGCGATGTCGAAAGCATTGCCCTGGGGTTAGGCCAACTGCTGGGTCGACGCAGCCGGCAGCCGCTGGTGGTCAACTGCAGCCTGGTTGTCAACATTCCATCCCCGGATGAGCTTCAGCGCCTGATCGCCCAAGAGCCAGCGTGGAAGTGGCTTAATGCGGAAAATATTCAGCGTATGCGCTGGCCGCTGGAGTGGATCTGCGACGCCCTGCACGCATCACATATACCGATCGTGGCCGCCGCGGGCAATGATGCAGTTGGCGGTCACCGCCCGCCTGCGCGCTACCCGGCTGCCTTTGACAGCGTCCTCGGCGTGGGTGCCCTTGAAGAAGGCAGCGACCAACCCACAAACTTCTCGAACCTGGCCGATACGCCAGTTACAGCTGGAATCGCAACCTTTGGCGGCGGAGCCATGCAAAGTGTCGCCATACCTGATCGTGGCATACTCGGCATTTATATCGGTAACTTCCCGGACGGAGAGCCCAACGACCGGGGCTGGGCGTGGTGGGCCGGCACATCCTTTGCGACACCAGTCATCAGTGGGATGTTGGCCAGCCTGATCAGCCAGGGTGCTACGCCGGATCAAGCGCTGCAGCAGTTACGTGATGCTGAGACAGCCACAACCGCAGCAGGCGAAGAGTTCGTGCTCGTGGAACAAGGGTAGCTGCGGCTCTTTCGACAGTCCAGGTTGGACGACGTCAACGATTACAGCTCGCTTCGCGAGCCCAAATATCACACATAGCTCATGCCCATGTCCCTCGCAGCACACCCTTAAACGGAAGAACATCCTATCCCAATGCGACCGCCACAGGATCATGCAGCGGCGTGATGAAAGCCGCGCCGCTGCATTGATTTGAGTAGCGTGTTGAACTAGGGGGAGGTTCGGATGCAACCAGAAGCTATGTCTGACAGCGAACGGGTAGCGCGCTGGCGACAACGAGTCTGGCATGTTGTTCATGTGGCACGGACAGATTCAGCGTTTCTGGAAGCCAGCGCCATGCAACGCGAGGTTCAAGCGGACCAACTGGCAGCCCGGGGTTGGCGCGCACTCCAAGCAGGCGATCACGTCCAAGCAGAGCGCTATTTTCGCGCGGCGCTGCATCATGACCCGTATTGTTACAGCGGGTGGATTGGCCTGAGCCGCGCCACCGCCGCTCAGGATGAGCGCAAAGCTTGTCTCCAGGCAGCTTTTGATCTGCAATACCTGGTGGCCAACCTGGAGCGCATGCGCTAACAAAGCGCCCTCAACGTGCTAGGGCTGGAGCGGCTCGACGGCACTCGACTCGTCGATATGGATCACGGCGTCGAACTGCTGCGAGAGACGCGCCTCGAAGTAGTGGCTTTGACGCTCGGTTTCGGGCAAATAGATCACGCCGATAGCGCGTTCCAGACGGGGCTCGCCCACCATTTCCGGCGCGAGCGGCTGCTCGCTCAACAGCAGCAGAAAGTTACCAAGGCCCAGGCTGTGGAACAGCCCCGAGTAGCTTTCGTCCAAGGCCGGCCGCACCTGCTTAAGCTCTCCAGGCGCGTCCCACTCCCGTGAAGCGATAACAGTGCCGGTGTACGTGGTAAAGCCCACGAGCACTGTTTGTTCGGGATAGCGCTGGCGTATGAGCTGCCCGATATTATGATCGCCGCGCTCGCCAAGCTCTGTCGCTCTGGCATCGCCCGTATGGGTATTGTGGGCCCACACCACAACCTTGCCTGGCTGCTCCGCCGTACCCAGGTGCGCAGCCAGCGTTTCAAGCATCTCGGTCATATGTTCGTCGCGTAGATTCCACCCATTCGTGCCACCTGTAAAGAGCGTGCGGTAGTAGTGCTCGGCATGTTTCACAACCCGCGCGTTCTGCAACGCGTCAAACTCATCGTCCGCTGCATGCGCATCCAGTTGCCGCAACGGACTCGCCACACGCTCCTGCAATTCCTGCAATTGCTCCTCGACCGCGACCTCACACGACGGCATACGTCCCATCGCAGTGGCCCGGCCGTACCGTATTGGATCCTGATCGAGTCCGGCGAAACATCCGTAGCGTTCCCGCGCACGACGAGCCGCCTGGCCATCTGTGCGTTCAAGATGCTGGACAACCGCGGTTGCTGAGTCGCCAAGATTGTACAGATCGAGGCCATAAAAGCCGATGCGTCGTGTTGCAGCAGGCAAACCAGCGTTGTACGCCCGCAGCCACTCCACCAGATCGCGGACATCGGTGTTACCCCACATCCAGCGGGGAAAACGCGTAAAGTTAGCCAGCGCTTGCTCGGCTCCCGTATCGCCACTCCGATGTTGAACATAGCGATTGACGCGGGCAGCGTCCGCCCAATCCCCCTCGATTGCCACCGCAGCAAAGCCTTTTTCCGCAATCAGCCGTTGCGTAATACGGGCCCGCTCATGGTAAAACTCGTGCGTACCATGGGTTGCCTCGCCCAGCAAAACAAAGCGCGCATCGCCAACCAAGGCCAGAAGCTGGTCGTAATCATGCGCCTGCCCCGTCAGCGGAATAGCGACCTGCTTTAAGTCTGCTGAACGGGTACCGGAAGCGCGTCCAGGCAGGGAGTCTTCAGCGCGTGTCGTGGCCGTAGGAAGACGGCTGCTTTCAGCCCACACGCTGACACTGATTAATGCAAGCAGTGCAACACACACGATAGTTAAGCTGGACAGACGGCGATTCATAATGCATCCTATCTATGCCGGAGGACTGGCATGCAACACCCAAAACAATGTTTGGAGCAGAGCACCGAGCAGAGTTTGTACCATGGCCAGCAGGGAAGGTAAGCATCTGAACACAAACCGGGACGGGCGACAATATGTCGCCCGTCCCGATCAAGACCATCGTTTCCCAGGATGATTATCCGTTAGCTACGGCAGCTTGCACTCGTACACTTCTACATCGTCCAAGTACCAGCCGACCTCTGTACCATTGCAGTAATCCGTGCCAAAGCGGAAGCGGAACTGGACCGTGCCGTCACTATCTTGCGGCACGTACCGGCTGAGATCAACCCGCGACTCCGAGTATTTGAGGTTGGGGAAGCTGCCCGGGTTGCGATAACCCGTAAAGGCTTCCGCGTCAAGAGTTGTCGCGTTTGGCGCGCCCGATATCTCGCCGTTGTACCCGTTGAGCGTGAAGTCATTGCCCGCGAGCTTGACCCACTCGCCGTTGATGTTGATCTCGATCGTGCCGCCGTCGTACCCCGACTCCGTGAAGAAGTCGTGCACAAAGCGCAGCACCGGCCGGGATGTTCCAGCCAAGTTGACGCTGGGGCTGACCAGATACACATCGGAGGTGTAATCGACAGCGCTGCAGCTCGTCAGCTCATTGTTGATGCGCCACGCGTGGGTGCCGCTCGCAACGAAGTCGGTCGCTACCGTCCAATTTTGCGCGGTGTAGAGTGCCGGATCGTTGCTGGCAGTCCAACCCGCACTGCCGGTCTCATGATCTTCACGATACAGGCTGGCTACCGTTTGCCCGGAAGCGCAGAGCGGTCCGGCTGCGGTCGGCGCCGTATCCGTACAAACCGCCTTGATCATCTCGACGGCATCCAACGCCGTTCGAACCTGCGCGCAATCCGTCTTCGCAATGCGCTCGCGCAGCGCCGCACCACCGGTTTCTGGATCGGCGTCGTAGATGCGCTTATTCGTAAGGTCGCGGCAAGACGCCAACAGCGCCTCGTAGTCGTCCGTGAAGTTCGAGTATGGCGTCAGGTAGCGCGACAGCGTGCGATATTGAATGGCCACCGACTTGTTCAGGCCGATGCCTTTGACCGTCCGACCGTTGAACGAGCCGCCGTCAACCATCAGCACAAACGCTTTGTTCGGCACGCCACTGTTGGTATGCACGCCGCCGCTATCGCTGGTGCTGCAGGAGTAGAACCGGCTCCCACAGGTAGCGGGGTTTTGCCACGGCAGGCTTTCGGGATCTTCCATGTCGCGCAGCGCAACGGCCGGCGCAATCCCTTCGCCAATCAGCCACCGGCTATCAAGCTCGTTCTCCTGGCTGTTCAGGAGATCAATCGCTTCGCCGAAAATATCAGAGAAGCTTTCATTGAGCGCGCCCGGCTGATAAGCGTAAACAAGATTTGCACTGAACTCTGTCACGCCGTGCGTAATCTCATGGCCGGCCACATCGTCATGCGGGAATGTGGAGCAGTAGGTCATGAACTGGCCGTTCCAAAAGGCGTTCGGGCAGATCTCGCTGGCGTAATGCACGTAGGAGATCAGCGGCGAGCCCTGGTTGTCGTAGCTATCGCGGCCAAAACCCTTATTGAAAAAGTCGTAGGTGTCGCCCGAGTACACATAGGCATTGTCACAGTCGGGATCACCCGATGGCGCATCGCCTTCAAAGCGACACTTAACTGCTTTGGAATAATCGGCCTGCGCCAGGTTATTGTAGTTTCGGCGATCCTTGCCGTGGTAAATGCCGGTGAACTCCTCGACGCGCGATACACCGTACAAACCAAGAAGCATTCCTCATGCACATCTCCCCGAGTGAAAACTGACCATCTCACCTACTGCCCAGACCATCGATACGCGGCTTTAGTGTCGGAGTGTAGTTGCAACGGAATGAGCGCGACGGGTTAACCTGTTTATACAATATCGCACCACTGCATGTGGTGTCAAGGTGGCCTCCATGTCACAGCAAGCCCAGCCACTGTTAGCGGAGCCTGGTCGGCAGCTAGGAGCGCTGACCGCATAAAGGCGGCTTATTGAATAGTCGTCTACGAATCAGGCAGCGCCCAATCAGCAGCGGATATTAATAACTTTATTGCTTAACTTTGGATGCCGCACTGGAGCAGCGTGCCAAACCGGGGAAAGGGGCATACGGGCAAGCAGGGGAACAACAAGAGGGATCGGATGAACAAGCTTAGGGTAGGGGGACAGCGTTGCGAGGGACGGCAATCAAAGCGCAGGGTGAGCATGTAGTTCAGCATCACTCAGGGCTGCTGTCGCCGAGTATGGCGCGCTCGACCCGCGCAAGCTGGCCTCCGCTTAAGCCTATCCCAAGCACAGATTGTGTTTCGCCCGTCCGTTCAAAGCCAAACCATTCATACAAGCGTTGCGCGGCGGTGTTGTAATCCTGGGTGTTCAACGAGAGCAGGTCGATCCGCCGGCTACGACAAAAACGCACCACGTCCGCCAGCAGCCGAACGCCCACGCCTCGGCCCTGAAACTCGGGTGCGACGGCAATGCGCACCAGATGGGCCTGCATGCCTGCCTGGTGCACGGTTACATAGGAGTATCCCACAATCTCGCCACTAAATTCCGCAACCACAAGATAGGGCGCGCTGACCACCGCCGGGCCCAAAATTTCCTCGCCTTTGCCCCAAGGGCTGGGAAAACAGCGCGCGTCCAAGCGCAGCACTGTGCTCACATCCTCGGCGCGCGCCCGCCGCACAACCACCGCCTGATTACCGGACGAAGGCACATCCATCCCGACTTTATCGTACGACCACACTTCCATCACCTGTTGATAGCCCAGCGTGGTTAAGGGCGCTCGAAGCCAGGTTGCAGTCCAATCGTCGAGCGTAATATACACCCCCGATACGCCGCGGACAGGGAGAAGCTGATGGACCTGTTGAACCACGAGCGGCAGCGCATACGCGGCGTCGATGCGGCTGTCGACGACGATCGCGCGGAGCCAAGCGTTGGGTGGCATGCGCCAACCCGCCTGGGCTGCCGCAACAATCCGGCCGTCGTATTCCAGCACTGCGGTTGGCTCATGCGGCAGCAGCTCGACAACATCCTCGACCGGACTGGTTAAGTAACGCCGAAATGCATGCGAGCTGAGCGCCGCAATCCGCGGCGCATCGTGTGGAGCAGCTGGCCGTGCCAGAGTTTGATGACGATCAAAGGATCGACGGAAAAAGGGCATGGTGACAAGCTATTTCGCTAAAGCTATGCGTATGATACCATGCGTGGTTGAGGAAAAAGGGCACTCAACATGCTGCTCGAAACCGAACGAATTTGGAAAAGCTACGGGCTGGCGCCGGTCCTGCACGACGTGTCGCTGGGAGTGCAAGCCGGGGACATTGTATGCTTGTTGGGGCCGAGCGGCTGCGGCAAATCCACTCTGCTGCGCGTCATCGCCGGCCTGGAGCAAGACTACATCGGCACCGTGCGATTCGACGGGCGGGCGATCGACCGAGTGCCCGTGCACGAACGCGGCTTTGGCCTAATGTTCCAGGACTTCGCCCTGTTGCCGCATCGACGGGTAGACGAGAATATTGCGTTTAGCCTGCGTATGCAGCGGCTGCCGCGTGCCGAGACCGAACGGCGGGTCAACGCAATGCTTGAGCTCGTCGGGCTGCCCGGGTATGGGCGGCGGACGATCTTTGAGCTGTCGGGAGGTGAGCGACAACGTGTCGCGCTGGCGCGGTCGCTGGCGCCGCGGCCACAACTGTTGATGCTGGACGAGCCCTTAGGCGCGCTGGACCGCACGCTACGGGAGCGCCTGACGGGTGAGCTGCGCCAGATCATCAAAGGTATTGGCCTCACCAGTATGTATGTTACCCATGATCAAGTCGAGGCATTCGCGGTTGCGGATCGGGTCGTGCTGATGGATCGCGGGCAGATTGTGCAGCAGGGTACGCCCCTGGAGGTGTATCGGCAGCCAATCAGCGCGTTTGCCGCCAAGTTTATGGGCTTGCATAACCTGATCGAGATACAGCCTTCGCCGCCCCGGCACGATGCGCAGGGTCGGGCCGTCGTCGAGACAGGGCTTGGCCCGCTCGTAATGGCCGCTACTGCCTCCAGCCGAACAGGCGACATGCTTTTGATTCGGCCCGAGGCGGCGGTCCAACCTGGACCTAATGCGGTTAACTTGATCGCTGGCCGCGTGGTTCGCACAACCTTTCGCGGCAGCACACAGCGCATCGTACTCCACCACCGGAGCGGTATCGAATTGGAACTGGATGTTGAGGCTGGATTTGTGCCGGAGGACGGTGAGGTGCAGCTAGCGTTGCAGCCGGATCAGCTCACGCTGATCCATGCACAAACCGAGCCATAGCAGCGGGCAGAACACGTGCTGATTACGCGTCCTGAGACGACGCGAGCTCGGGCGTTGGCCCTTCAGCAGCCGCAAGCTGCGGCAAATGCGCGACGCTGGGCAGGCCAAAGTGCTTCAAAAATTCTTCGGTGGTGCCATACAGCACCGGCCGGCCGGCCACCTGTAAGCGGCCAACCTCGACAAGCAGGCCACGCTGTAGCAGGGTCCGAACAGCCCCGGAGCAATCGACGCCGCGAATTGCCTCCATGCCGGAGCGGGTGATCGGCTGCTTGTAGGCAACAATCGCCAGTGTTTCCAGCGCGGCATTGGAAAGGCGCGGCGCCACGGTTTGTAGGCCAAGAAAGCGCGCAACCGCCGCCGCCGCTTCCGGCGCGGTGACAAGTTGGACCTGGTCGTTGTGGCGCAACAGGCGAATGCCGCGGGATCGATACTCAACCACCAGCTGCTCAAGCACCGCCTCAATCGCATCGGCCGGCAGCGCCAGAGTTTTGGCCAACTCACGCACATCCACCGGCTCGGCAGCAACAAACAGCAGGCTTTCAACCAACTCCTTCGGCCCGAATGTCGCTTCGACGCCCAGCGCCAGCATTTCTGGCTGCGGTTGATCCACCATCGGCTAGCTACATACTTTTTGCTGAAACTCGGGCGCTTGAGCCACATCAGATCGGGTTGTCGAATATGCGGCCGCCGCAGCCAAAAGCGCAGTCGGCCGGAGCGCGCCATGACGACGCAAGCTCCGGCCGACCTGCCATACAGCACAAGCTACGGAAACAGGAAACGTGGTCATATGCGTGCGCTCCAACGGAACAACAAGCGTCACGGCTGGAGCTCCCAACTAGCTAACCACACTGTCCTTCGCCGAACTCCGGACCGCGAGCCACATGGTCACGCCAGAACGCGCGGATCGCCGCTTCGTCGTAGCCATCCAGCATGCCCAGCACGCCCCAGGCCGTCAAAGCAATCGACTTGTCGTCCTGAATGCTATCACGTGGCGTTAAGATCAAACAGACGCGTTCCCGCCGCAGATCACGAGTCAATGTTTTGAGCTGTTCAACGGTAGCAGCATCGATCTTGCTCGGGTTGTAGCTGATGATCACGCCGCCATGCTCAAGGTTATGCACCAAGCGCTCATCCGCCGGGGGCGTTGAATTATAGATACCCCATGTGGCGGCGGAAGCAGCATGATCACCGGATGTTGGTGGGTTGGTGCTGTACTGCACCGCTCCCTCTACATGCTGACGGGTTGGCAGCGTTGGCACTGGTTGACCGGGAGACTGGGCGGCGGCTGGAACACGTGCCGGCTGGTTCAGCCAGTACAAAAGGCCACCGGCGATGGCCGCAAGTACAATGACGCCGAGAATGATGCGGCCAAGTGGCAGCGAACGTTTCTGTGGAGTTTGTCGGCCACGAGCGGCCACTGTCGATTTTCTGGGGGTTCCTGGACGTGTCGCCATAGCGAGGTAGAGCTCCTTTGGAAAGATGTTATGTAGTGTAACGAAAGGGCTGCTGAGCGTCAAACACGCCGGCAGCCCATCCGCACCCAGGACCTGGCGGAACAGCTACTCCTCGCGGCTTTTGAAGACCAGAATAATCGGCGTGCCCACAAACGGATATTCCGCGCGAATGCGGTTCTCAAGATACCGCTTATACGAGAAATGGATCTCTTCCGGCGCGTTCGAGAAGAACAGAAAGACCGGTGGCGCCACCTGGGCTTGG
Organism: bacterium; assembly: GCA_016781505.1. Taxonomy (GTDB): domain Bacteria; phylum Chloroflexota; class Chloroflexia; order Chloroflexales; family Kallotenuaceae; genus LB3-1. The sequence goes on along the minus strand of JADDQF010000061.1, from coordinate 18,386 downwards.
GTCGCGTAAAAAATACGCAGATGCGCTCCTTTGTGGATCGACGACGGTGGATGGTCGCGTACCGCATCGCGCAGGATCGTGTTAATCTTGGCCGTCGAGATTCGGGTGTTGCGCTCGGCGTTGATTTGCTGCGCCAGCTCCAAAATCTTTTCGACGCGCTGGCCGGTCTTGGCCGAAATAAACAACATGGGTGCGTACGGGATGAAATGCAGCGCAGCTTGCACATGCCGGGTCCATTGATCAAAGGTTTCGGCGTCTTTTTCCAACGCATCCCACTTATTGACCAGCACGGCAATGCCCTTGTACGCTTCGAGCACCATGCCCGCAACGTGCGCATCTTGTGAGGTAACGCCCTCCGTGGCATCGACCATCAGCAGCGCAACATCCGCCCGCTCAATCGCCCGCAGCGCCCGCAGCACGCTATATTTTTCGATGCCTTGGTCGATGCGTCCACGGCGGCGAATACCGGCCGTGTCGATCAGCAAAATTTTCTCGCCATTGAACTCAACCACGGTGTCGATGGTGTCGCGTGTTGTACCGGGAATATCGCTGACTACCACGCGCTCAATCCCCAGCAGCCTGTTCAACAAGCTCGACTTGCCGACGTTGGGCCGCCCCACGATTGCGATCTTGAGCGCATACTCCTCGTCCGGGTCTTCCTCAAAGGGCGGCAGCGCGTCATACAACGCGTCAAGCAGATCGCCCGTGCCGGTGCCGTGGTAGGCGCTGATTGGAACAGGCTCGGTCAGACCCAGATTCCAAAACTCGACGGCGTTCTGGGCACGTTCCAGAGAGTCGGCTTTGTTGGCGCCTACGATCACCGGTTTGCTGGTCTGGCGCAGCATCTCAGCCACCTCTTCGTCGGCGGCGGTGATACCGGATTTAACGTCAACCAGAAACAAAATGGCGTCGGCCTCGTCGATCGCGAGCTGCGCCTGGGCGCGGGTAGCCCGGACAATCTCGGCCATCGAGGCCGTCGTCTGGTTTTCCTCGCCGGGCAAGATACCGGCGGTATCAACGATGGTAAATTCCCGACCGCGCCACTCGGCCTCGCCATACAACCGGTCGCGGGTGGTGCCGGGCTCGTCTTCCACGATGGCGCGGCGCTCGCCCACCAGTTTGTTAAACAGCGTTGATTTGCCGACATTCGGCCGACCAACGATCGCCACGATTGGCTGTGGCATAACAATCACTCCCACTCATCAAATACACGAGGACACGGCAGCGCCGTGCCCTACCCAAGAATGTTTATCAATAATTACGCCGCGGCGGCAGCCAGCGGTGAGGGAGCGTGCCGAGCCGGAACAGCCTTCGCAACCCTCCGAATCAGCCGCACCAACTCCTGGGGCTCGCGCGCCAGCGCCACGGGACTGCCCAGCACCGCGGCAATATGATCCGGCGACCTATCGTCGATAGTGCGCTCGCCCTTGAAATCAAACATGACCTTGGGCAGGATCACGAGGTCGGCTCCACCAAGCGGCGCGACCTGCGCAATCACATCGCCAGCCGTGAGCAAGCCCGCCACCGTCACGGTCTCGCCAAAAAAGTCGTTGCGCACAACCTTGAGCTCGGCATGCAGGCTGGGGATTCTGCCGATCCGCTCTACCACCGGCCGCAGCACCGGTTCCGCCAACGTGCCGGTAACCACGATCACCCGCTTCGGCGCGCGCAGCCGCGGCGGCAGCTTATGCCGCGCAACCTCCCACGCATCCTGGAACTGCCGCACCATGCCCACACCATTTTCGATCTGGTCGGCGCCCTCGTACACCTCGGCGGGCGGCATCGGCCGCTGCGCCAAAAGATAAAATTCGTCGGACGGATAGACCAGCCCGTAGCCAAGCTTTTCGCGGAAATAGTGCTGGTACGGCTCCAGCAGATCGATCACACGAGCAGCCTCGTCGGGGCGGAAGGTACGTAGTGGAATATCCGAGACGACGTTATCGGCCGAGCGCGCACAGAAGCCTAGGTCGGCGCCGGCAGACTGGCCAGCCACCGCCATGCGCTGCTCCACCCACAATGGCTGCCGCTCCCAATTGGTATCGATCCATTCGGCGCTCTCGTGCACCTGGATCGCCGCCTTGATCGATTGGGGTGCCTTGCCGTTGAACCGATACTTGGTGAGGCCAACCGGCACGGCCGCGATCGACTGCACAACCGGATGGAGCGCCGCCAGCGCCTCGATGCTTTCGCGCAGCGCCTCGCCATCATTTAAGCCGGGACACACCACGAACTGCGTATGCACCTCGATGTTCATCGCGCCCAGCCGCTTGATGTCGGCCAGAATATCGCCGGCGTCGGTCTTGCCCAACAGCACGCTCCGCAGGTAAGGGTCGGTCGCGTGCACCGAAACGTACATCGGCGTTAAGCGCTGCTCGTCGATCCGCCGCCAATCGTCTTCCTTGAGGTTGGTGAGGGTCACGAAGTTGCCGTACAAAAACGACAAGCGGTAGTCGTCGTCCTTGAGGTAGAGCGTTTTCCGAAAGCCCTTCGGCATCTGCGTCAGAAAGCAAAACGGGCACTTGTTGTTGCAGGTGCGCAACCGATCCCACAACGGCTCTGAAAACTCCAGCCCCAGGTCGTCGTCGACGTCCTTGCGGATCTCCAACAATAGCTGTTGCTGCCCGCGCTGCACTTGCACGGCCACACGCTCTTCGGCAACAGCAAAGCGGTAATCGATCACGTCGCGCATCGGCTGGCCGTTGATCGCCACCACCACATCGCCTACCCGCAGATCCCAGGCGGCGGCGGTACTGCCTGGCTCGACGTTGACAACCACGCCGCCATTGCCGATGATGTTTTGAAGATTGGGCTGGTATTCCATAGCTTAGGTTTCAGGTTTCAGGCATCAGGTTTCAGGAGAACGGTCAACATGCTCCCCTGAAGCCTGTCACCTGTTGCCTGTTGCCTATATACATCAAAAAAGGTACGGACGCGCCGTACTCCGACCCGTATTATACCAGAAGATTCGACATAATCGACCACCACCAACTCCCAATCGGCCGACCGTAGCGCCTCCCAGATCAACCTTCGTTCACCTTCAATGCGATGTTGAACGGCTTAGGGTCGCTCATGGTGATGTTAGTGGGTCTGCAGGAAGCAGACATAAGGTTCTGGTATAATCAAAAACACTATCTTGATGCGACCATAGAGCGATATCAGTGGTTACTTTAGCCCATGGACACGGTTGTTTCATGGCCTAAGGAGGATTGTTTGAACGACATACAACAGGTCGCCGAGCGGGTGGCCGATAACGTCGAGCAGGTTATCATCGGCAAGCGCCGCGCGGTTGACTTACTGTTGGTTGCTTTGCTGTGCCGGGGGCATGTGCTGCTGGAAGACGTGCCAGGCGTTGGCAAAACTGTTCTGGCTAAGTCCATTGCCCGTTCGATCGGAGCTACCTTTAAACGGATTCAGTTCACGCCCGATCTGCTGCCTTCGGATGTGACGGGCGTTTCTATTTTTAACCAGCAGACCTCTCAGTTCGAGTTTCGGCCGGGTCCGGTGATCGCCCAGATCGTGCTGGCGGACGAAATCAATCGGGCCACGCCCAAAACCCAGTCCTCCTTGTTGGAGTCGATGGAGGAGCGGCAGATCACGGTTGACGGCATTACGCACCCACTGCCGAATCCGTTCATCGTGTTGGCCACCCAAAACCCGATCGAATACGAGGGCACGTTTCCACTGCCGGAAGCGCAGCTTGACCGTTTTTTGCTCCGCATCCACCTGGGCTACCCGGAAAAAGCGCAGGAGCTGCAAATTCTGGACAGTCAGCGCCAGCAGCATCCGCTCGAAACCCTGACCCAGGTTATCAGCGTCGAGAACTTGCTGACGATGCAGCAGCAGATCAAAGATGTGTACGTCGACGACGCGATCAAAGACTATATTGTGTCGATCACGATCGCCACACGCCACCATGACGACGTGTATCTCGGCGCAAGCCCGCGTGGCTCGCTGGCGCTGTTCCGGACGGTGCAAGCGGCGGCGGCACTACAAGGGCGCGATTACGTGATCCCGGACGACGTCAAGCTGCTGGCCGAGCCCGTTCTTGGCCATCGCCTCATTATTAATCCAGCCGCACGTATCCGCAACGTGCAAGCCCCCCAGGTCATCGACGACGTGCTGGGCGCGGTGCCGGTGCCGGGCGGGCGGCCCAGTCGGCGCAACGACCGGGAAGTGGTAGGAGCGAGATAGGTAACAGGCATCAGGTTTCAGGTCTCAGGAAGTAATTTGATTGGTCTCCTGAAGCCTGAAGCCTGAAGCCTGAAGCCTCGAAACAATGAAAGCACTAGGCGTTCTTTTGCTGGCGATTTTGTGCTTTGTGGTGGCGCAAGGCACAAACATCCCGCTCTTTTTTTATCTCTTCTACCTGCTGCTGGCGCTGTTGGCGCTGGCCTATCTGTGGTCGTGGAGCAATTTGCAGGGCGTGAGCGTCACCCGCGACGTTGGCACCCGCCGCGCGCAGGTGGGCGAGGAAGCCCGCGAACGACTTCTGCTCGACAACGAGTGGCCGCTGCCCAAGCTGTGGGTTGAGGTGCAGGATCATTCGGACATGCCGCTGCATGCATCCGGCTTTGTGGCCTATTTGCCGGGCAATGAGCGGCGGCGCTGGACGGTGCGCACACCCTGCACCATGCGCGGCAAGTGGACGCTTGGCCCGGTCACGCTGCATAGTGGCGATCCGTTCGGCATCTTCAAGCTCCAGCGTCCCATCGACTCGACCACCGACATCATTGTCTACCCGGCCACCATCGACTTGCCTGATTTCAAGCTGCCGAGCGCCGAGCTGCCGGGTGGTGCGGATGTACGTACCCGCAGCTTCCATGTTACGCCGAATGTGTCGACGATCCGCGACTACGTCTTTGGCGACAGCTTCAACCGCATCCATTGGCGCTCGACCGCCCGCACCGGCAAAATGATGGTCAAGGAGTTTGAGCTTGATCCGACCGCCGATGTATGGATCGTGGTCGATATGCACGAGCGCTCGCAGGCGATTGCCGAGGAGCAGCGCACGCTGTTCCGGGATCGGCGGCTCGGCCGTGACATTCAAGTTCCCGAGTCAACGGAAGAGTACATTGTGTCGGCCGCGGCTTCGATTGGCCGACATTTGTTGAATGGCAGCCGCAACGTGGGCTTGTTATCGTGGGGCCAGCACCGCGAAGTGATTCCGCCGGAGCGCGAAGCCCGCCAGCTGTACAAAATGCTGGAATCGTTGGCGATCGTCCGGGCGCACGGCACCCATTCGCTGCAAGAAGTGCTGATTGCCGAGTCATCCCAGTTTAGCCGCTCCTCGACCATGGTTGTGATCACCGCTTCGGTTGATCCCACCTGGGTGACCAGCCTGCAGCAGCTGTTGTATCGCGGCATTCGGGCGGTTGTCGTGTTTGTGGACCAGGAGTCGTTTGGTGGCCTCCCTGGACAGTCGACGCTGCGCAAGTTAAACGAGCTTAACGTGCCTGTGTACAAGGTGGAACAAGGCCAGCCGCTGGATCAAGCGCTGCAGCAGCCGAGTGTTGTTGGTCGTGGCGCGCGCTAAGGTTTGGGCTATCCCCGGACGCGACGCGTAACCTATTTAACGACAAAGTAGGCCTGCTGTGATTGCAGGCCTACTCCGTTTGCGGGCGGCCGCCTCGTCAAGCGCACTCCTTCGCGGACAGCATGTGGCGCAGCCATGGATAGCGTTGACGAGCTACGAAATAGTTTACTGCCCGCCTTGACCAACACCCGCTTCCGGATCGGGCACATCTTGTGGATTGCCGCCGGTTCCCCGAACCACACCAGCATCCGCCCGGTCGCTATCTGGATTAAATCCAGTCTCGGGGCTTCCACTGGTTCCGTCAATCATCTCCGCATCGGACAGATTGTTCCCGTAGCCACCCGCATTGTTTGTCTCGAAACTGCCATTGCGGACCGAAGCGTCTGCGTCGGTTGTGCCGCCCCGATATTGGCCGTCTTCAAAATCGACGCCATATCCTTCCTGGCCATCGTAGGTGTTCGTCTCGCGGTCGCCCTGATTAACTGATTCTGCTGCCGGATCAATCGGATTATTCGACATCTGGTTGTCTCCTTGTCGAAACCATTTGTTTTGGTTAGTGAATGGCAAGCAAGACGTATTCCGCCACCTCACGTTCGGACAGAGCGTTTGCGCCACCTTGATTTCGTGGTAAGATTGCCGCCACAATCAATCGCTGACATGGGGGCCCGGACGAAGGAAAGGGCCTAATCAGGGGAAGCCGGTGCAAATCCGGCGCAGTCCACGCTACTGTAAATCAGGCTTCAGGCT
>JADDQF010000061.1:0-11996 GCA_016781505.1 bacterium | reverse complement strand
CTTCAGGCTTCAGGAGATTTGGCTCGTTCTCCTGACACCTGATACCTGACACCTGATACCTGTTAAGCCAGAATGCCTACCCCATGTCGAAGCGACTACACCTGCGCTGGCACGTGTGATGGTCCGCGAGTACGTAGTTTACGTGCGCCGTGCCTCTCCGTTGTGGAGAGGCTTTTTGTTGCCAGCAGGAGGAGTCGATCGCGTGATATATCGAAGCGTGGTACTACCGTGGCTGTTGTTTCTAGGCGCGCTGCTCGCACTTGTTGCTCCGGCAGCTCCATCAATGGCGCAGGCCAATGACCCAGCCATCGACAAGGCCGTTGCGTACATTCGTAGCCAGCAGCAGGCCGACGGCTCGTTCGCCGGCTTCGGGCCCGGATCCACAGCCGACGCTGTGTTTGCCCTGGCCGCGGCCAACGTCAACGTGGCGGAAGTCCAGACTGGGGGCCAATCTGCGATTAGTTACATCCGCTCCCAGGCCAACAACGCGGGTAACGATACCGGCGTAGCAGCCAAGTTTGTGATCGCCCTGTTACAGGCGGGTCAGTCGCCGATCACGCCGGGTGGCGTCAATCTCGTCCAGGAAGTTGAGCGCGGCTACAACGCCCAGACCGGGCGGTACGGCAATGATGTGACGGGTCATGCCTATGCCATGATTGCCCTAAACGCAGCCGGACAACCATCGGCACGCCGAGGTGAGGTCGTGGATGCGCTCAAGAAGCTGCAATTGCCCGACGGTGGCTGGAGCTTTGATGGCACCCCGGCCTCCGGCAGTGACACCAACACAACCTCCGTGGTGATTCAAGCGTTGGTCGCCGTTGGCGACAAGAGCGAGGCGCTCACCAGGGCCATCGCCTACCTGCGCAGCCAGCAAAACACCGATGCGGGCTTCCCCTTCTCTCAAACATCGCAGTTCGGCAACGCCAGCGACGCAAACTCAACCGCACTCAGTCTGCAAGCACTGCTTGCGGCGGGTGAAGATTTGGCGAGCTACACCAGGGAAGGCCGGACGATCCGTGACCGGCTGTTGGCGTTCCAAAATCCGAGCGGCGCGTTCCGATACCAGGACACGCAGCTTGAAGACAACGCGCTCGCCACGTATCAAGCCGTGCCGGCGCTGGCGGGCAAGACGCTGCCGCTGGAGGGCATTCTGATTGCGCTGCCCGCAGCACCTGAAGCTTCCACGCCGGGGGCTGCGGCACCAACGGCTGCAGCACCGTCAGCTTCACCCGCACCCGCTGCTGGCGGCGTCCCAGCCCGCCTGCCAAACACCGGCGTGTCCGACGTTGTTCCCGCGCTGCTGCTGGTTGTGCTGCTGCTGTTCCTGGCAGGGCTCACGCTCAAGCGTCAACGTGCCTAGAAAGGTTCGGGGGTGGGGCACATGGCGCTCCACCCCGTGCTCATGAAACGACTGCTGCTGCTGCTGTTGCCCACACTGGTGCTGCTCGTCCCAACGCCTATGCGCGGCCAGACGACCAGCCGCGCCGGTGTGGTGGTGAAATTTGGCGATGGCAGCGTTCACACCAGCTGTGTAAGCTTTGCGGACGATAGTATCAGCGGGCTTGAGCTTCTGCAGCGCAGCGGTCTCGACGTGATAGCCCAAAGCTCGGGCAACAATGCGGCAGTGTGTAAGATCGGTCCCGATGGCTGCAACTTTCCTGCCGAGTCGTGCCTGGCCTGTAAGTTCGGAGGCGGGAGCGGACAGGGCGAGTATTGGGCGTACTGGATTTTGAATGGCGATACATGGCGCTACTCGCAGCAGGGCGCGGGCATTCGGCGCGTGCGTAACGGCGAGGTCGATGGGTGGGCTTACGGCGTTGGCAGTGTGCAAAGCGGCGCCCAGCCACCGGTAACGACCTTTGACCAAATCTGCCCGGCGCTGCCCCCGGCACCACAACCAGTGATCGAGCCCACCGCTGCGCCGCCACTACCTCCGCAGCCAACAACCCGGCCGACCCAGAAGCCAACCAGCCCCCCCGCCCCGACTGTGGAGCCAACCAAAGCTGTGGTGGCTAGCGCGCCAACTCGCACTCCCGTTCCGCCAACGGCGACGACAGTACCGGCTATTGAAACGCCCGCCGTGGTGACGACCGAGCAACCAACCAGCGTGCCCACCATCATTCCAACGCCCGCTCCGACCGCCACCGGCGTGGCCACTGCTACCGCAGCGCCTAGCCCGACACCCCAACCAACCGCAGCGCCAACCGCGGAACCGGCACCCGCAACAACGACGGCAATTGCGGCTGGCGCAGCGCCACAACCCGTAGCCACAACCGGCTTGAGCTACGCGATTTTTGCCGCAATGCTGTTCGGGCTGCTCGGCGCGGTTGCTTTCGCCCTGCAACGCCGACGATGATTGCCGTCACCCAACATACCGATGTGTGGCTCGTGCGACACGCGCAAACGGACTGGAACCAGGCCCGGCGCTACCAGAGCAGCTCTGACCGGCCCTTGACTGCATTTGGCCAGGCGAGAGCGGCAGCAGTCGCATATCGGCTCCGTCGGCTGCGCTTCCACGCGGTTATTTCCACAGCTCTTGCCCGTACCGATACCATTGCCAATCTGGTAGCTGCCCAGCCGCCGAACCAGACTCGCGTGCAACAAGATGAGCGTTGGCGCGAAACGGATCACGGCCTGTGGGAAGGGCTAACCTATGATGAAGTCGCTGCGCGTTACCCCGAACCGATGCGGGCGCGTTTTGCCGATCCATGGCACAGCCGCGCGCACGGCGGTGAAAGCATGAGCGAGGTATGGCAGCGCGTTGAGACGGCGTGGGATGCTATGCTCCGTGCGCACAATGGCCAACGTATTCTGGTTGTCACGCACGCCACTCCAATCCAACTGCTGCTGTGTGCGCTGCTGAGGCTTTCATTCGAGCAATACTGGCAATTCCGAATCGATCTTGGCGGCATCACCAACGTTGATCTGTACCCATCCGGCGCAATCACCCGGGTCATCAATGAAGTGCCGCCATTGAAAACACCATGACGAGCTTGTTTGCTGTGTTGGGGCAGAATACGCGGCTAAAACCCGGCACGCTGGCTCAGCGCGTGTGCCGATAAACGCCATATGTCCACACTTCAGCCACAAGCTATCAGCCGCTCCGCATCAGCAGGGTCCAACTTCCACAGCGCCGTGTGGCTGCTCTGGTTGCTGGCCGGCATCGCCGCGATCTCGTACAACCCCCTGTTGAATGCCCTGGTCATGGTTCAAGCCGTTTTGGTTGCCGTCGCCTGCCATACCGACAGCCCAGTAGGCCATGCGTTTGGCCTGTTTCTACGGCTGGGCCTCCTTCTGGTCGTGATCCGCACAGTGCTGGGCGGCATTCCCGTGGGCGGTATCTCGTATGGCGGCACGCTGCTCTTCACGCTCCCACAGCTCAAGCTGCCGGTATGGCTGGGTGGGCTCCATCTCGGCGGACAGGTGACGCTGGAAATGGTGCTGGGTGGGTTAATGGGCGGCCTACGCTTGTGGACGCTGATCCTGGTTTTTGGCGCCTTCAACGCCGTTGCCGACCATTATGGCTTGCTCCGCCGCACGCCGCGGATGCTGTTCCACGCCGGGCTTGCTGCCACCATTGCCTTAACCTTCGTGCCCCAGGTCATCCTGCAGCTTCAGGCGATCCGCGATGCTCAGCGCCTGCGGGGTCACCAGTTTCGCTCGTGGCGCGATGGGCTGCCGTTGATTGTGCCATTGCTGGCGGGCGGCCTGGAGCGCTCGATTCAGCTCGCCGAGGCGATGGATAGCCGTGGTTATGGCCGAATCGGGCGCCACCGGCCTAGCCACTGGCTGGAAGCGCTGCTGATTGGGGGGCCGACCATTCTGGCGTTGGGATTGTATATGAGCTTGACCGCCGATCGCCGCGGTTGGCTAGCGGTGATCGGCGGAGGGTTGCTGGCGGCAGGGGCGTTGCATTGGCTAGGCGCAGGCACACCACGTAGCCGTTACATCCGTGAGCGCTGGCAACGCCGTGACACCATTGTGGCGCTGGCAAGTCTCCTGCTACTGTGCGGCATGACCGCACTGCGCTACTTCCGCGCAGGCGGGCTGCTTTATACGACGTTGCCGCGCGTGACGCTGCCGGTCTTCGAGCCGACGGTGGGCGCGCTGCTCCTGCTGCTGAGCGTGCCGGCGTTGCTGCAGCTGTGGGGACGAAAGGAAACACATGGACGACACAACGTACAATATTCCACAGTGGGAGACCGAACATAGCGAACAGGTGCTGGATGCGCGCATCTTCAAGGTGCGGCGCACTACCAGCCGCGTGCCGGGCACGGAGCGGAGCGGCCAGTTCTATATCCTGGACAGCCCCGACTGGGTGAACGTGATTCCCGTTACACCCGACGGCAAAGTGCTGCTGGTAGCGCAATTCCGCCACGGCACCCAAACCATCTCGCTCGAAACGCCGGGTGGACTGATCGACGCTGGCGAATCTCCCGAGGATGCGGCGACGCGTGAGCTGCGTGAAGAAACTGGCTATACAGCAAAATCTTTTCGTGTACTTGGTAATACGGACGCCAATCCGGCCTTTATGACCAATCGTTTCACGGCTGTGGTAGCGGAGGGGGCTGTGCAAACCGACCCGACCACCTGGGATGAGCACGAGGAGCTTGAGCCACGCCTGATCCCGCTAAACGAATTACCCGAGCTTATTCGCAGCGGCACAATTCGCAATACCTACTCGGTGCTGCCGCTGTGCTGGTACCTGTTGGAGCAGCAAACCCAGAACGCCAATGATCGCTGAGACCGACAACCGACTGGCAGCCGAGGACGAGGCATTGCTGCGCGATCTCCTGCGCCACGTCTTTGGCTCGCGGGTGGAGCTAGCCGCGTATCGCATCGGCAACCGGAGGTATGACTATGCTGTGCTGCTGGCGACGCTGCATCACCCCCAGCTTGAAGTTGTGATCAAGCTGGCCGGTCCTGAGGCGCCCTTTGTGTACCCGTTTGACCGCACGGCCATGTTGCATCGCCTGGTGGCCGCCAATACCAGCATCACCATGCCGAAGATCATTGCCGTCGATGTGTCGTACGCGGCGTGGCCGTGGCGGTACCTGATCAAAACGCATATCGTGGGCGACGAGTGGGCAACCATACGCCACACCCTGTCGGCGGATGAGCTTCAATCCGCCTACACGCAGCTGGGCAACGCGTTCGCGCAGCTGCACTGCATCCCGTTCCCAGCCTTTGGCGAGCTGATCGCAGATGGCACGGTCCAGGTGGCCGCGAGTCCGTTAGCGGCCCTTGAAACACGGGCGCGGCAAGCGATCCGTGAGCCGGAGCTGCGGGAGCTTTTTTTGCGCATCCTGGCCGACCGGGCGGAGCTGTTCGCTGATGTGGCCACGCCACGTTTGTGCCACGACGATCTGCACCACCATAACATATTGTTTCGCCCGCACCAGGGCCGCTGGCAGCTCGCCACAATTCTGGACTTCGATAAAGCCTGGGCGGGGCATGGGGAGTCCGACCTTGCGCGGCTTGAGCTTTGGCAGGGCATGACCGGGCCCGGCTTCTGGCCCGCCTACCAGGCTGTGCGAGCTGTACCGCCCAGCTACGCCGACCGCCGGCCGATCTATCAGCTGCTGTGGTGCTTGGAGTATGCCGTCCCTTCACCGCAGCACCACGCCGATACCCAAAACGTCTGTGCCCAACTTGGCATCGCACCGGTTCGTTTTGGGTAACCCAGTCCACCATGATTGAGTTTGTTCACGTTTCGTACACCTATGCCAATGCCAAACAGCCGGCCCTGGTCGACCTGTCGCTGCGCATTGACGAGGGCGATTTTGTGCTGGTGATGGGCGCTTCGGGCTCGGGCAAATCGACCTTTTTGCGCTGCATCAACGGCCTGGTGCCGCACTTTTATGGCGGACAATGGGCCGGCCAGGTGTGCGTAGCCGGTCGCGATACCCGCCGGAATGACCCACGGCAGCTCGCGGATGTGGTCGGCTTTGTGTTTCAAGATCCCGAAGCGCAGATGGTGGTCGAGGTGGTGGAGGATGAGCTCGTCTTTGGGATGGAAAACCTGGGCATCAGCCCCCAAATCATGCGCCGCCGGGTGGAGGAAGTTCTCGATCAGCTTGAGATCGCCCATCTACGGCGCCGCCGCGTCACGACGCTTTCGGGTGGCGAGCGTCAGCGAGTGGCGATTGCAGCCGTGCTGGCGATGCAGCCCAAGGTGCTGGTGCTGGATGAGCCAACCTCGCAGCTCGATCCGCATACGGCCGAAGAAGTGCTGACCGCGCTCCAAAAGCTAAATGCCGACCTGGGCTTGACGATTGTGTTGAGCGAGCATCGGCTGGAGCGCGTTGTGCAGTACGCCGACCACATTATCTCTTTCGAACGTGGGCCCAACGGACCTCCCTCCGTCACGATCGGGCCGCCGCGTACCATCCTGGCCCATAGCTCCCTCGCCCCGCCCTTGGTGCATCTCGGTCGTGCACTTGGCTGGGCGCCGCTGCCGCTAACGATCAAGGAAGGCCGCCGGCAGGTTGTGGCTCAGAGCCTCGATGATGTGCGGCCCGCCGATGCTCCTCCGGCAACCTCTGCCCTGCCAGCCGGATGGAGGCAACGGCAGCCCAACCAGCACACCCCCCCAGCGCCTGTGCTACAGGTCGACAGCCTGCACGTGCGGCGGAGCAATCACGCCATTTTGCACAACGTCACCCTCGATCTGCATTCTGGTGAGATCGTCGCGATCATGGGGCGCAACGGCGCGGGGAAGACGACGTTGCTGCGCACGATCATGGGTTTGGAGCCGCCGTCGCAGGGCCGGATCATGTACCAAGGACAGAACATCGCCGCGCTGCCGGTTGAGCAGCGGGCCAAGCAGATTGGCTACGTGCCGCAAGATCCACGGAGTTTGCTGTTTCAAGAAACCGTGGTCGCGGAGCTACGTTGGACACTGCGGCAGCAACGTTCGGCTGCCGCAACGCCGGAAGTGGAGGAGGACCGGGTTCGACGCGCGTTGGAAATGTTTCAGCTGCAGCATGTCGCTACGGCGCATCCACGCGATCTCAGCGGCGGCGAGCAACAACGGGTCGCGCTGGCCAGCATTCTGGTAGCTGAGCCTGCCATCTTGCTGCTTGACGAGCCAACACGTGGCCTAGACTACGAGCATAAAACGTTGCTGCAGGCCCTGCTCAACCGGCTCAAGGATGCTGGTCGTTCCATTGCGCTGGTGACCCATGACGTCGAGCTGGCAGCAGCGTGCGCCGACCGGATTGTGCTGTTAGGCAATGGCGAGGTCGTGGTAACCGGACCACCACGCGAGCTTCTGAATAGCTCGCTGATTTTCTCGTCGCAGATCGGCAAGCTGTTCCGCCATCAGCCGTGGCTGACGGTGGATGAGGCTCTTGCCGGGTTGGGGCAGCAGTCCACCGTCGTCGAGGAGCAGCCAAGCGACCAAAAAGCCCCGCAACCAACAGCTAAGCCGTGAGGAGGTGGCCCTGCTTCCTCGATAACCTGAGCACGTTTGCCCGAAGCTGCGTTACGGGTTCCACGAGCATCATGCCGCTATCGCTGGTTTACGACTCCCGAGAATGCTCATCGCTACCGCTTCCCATAGCTCGTCAAGCGTAAATGGCTTCGGCAAGCAGGGAACGCCGGTTTTTTTCAAAAATGCTTCACTCTGCGCGCTCATGGTATCGCCGGTGATGAACACCCAGTTGAGCTGTGGCTGCGTGTGCCGTACGCGCTCGAACAGGTCACGTCCATTCATTCCGGGCATGCGAATGTCGGTAATGATCAGATCGTACTGTTGGTCCGCGATCATGGTCAAAGCTCGTTCAGCGCTTTCGACGACGTCGACGCTGTAGCCATGCTGCGTTAACGCGCGCTCCAGGATCGCCCGCACATCAAATTCGTCTTCCACCACCAGGATCGAACAGTTGGCGGGAGCCTGGATTGCCGGGATGGGTAAATCCGGTACGGCCGCGGCGCTGGCCGGCAGCTCGACCACAAAGGTAGCGCCCTGGCCGGGCACGCTCTCAGCCCAAATCGAGCCGCCGTGCTTATCGACGATACCAAACACAAGTGACAGCCCCAGCCCGGTACCCGAGCCAACTTCCTTGGTGGTGAAGAATGGGTCAAAGATCCGCGGCAGCACATGTGCGGCAATGCCAGGCCCGTTGTCGGTGACACTCAGCCGTACTTTGGTATCCGCTGCGCTGATGGCAACCACGATCCGCCGTGCCGACTGTCTACTCTCGGTCAACGCCTGCATTGCGTTGTGCAGCAAATTGTCGAGCACTTGTTCAAGCTGGTAGGCATCACCCCAGACTCGCGGCAGGGTAGACTCGAACTGCAGACTGACCTCCACCGCGTGCTGCTGCAGCATCGGACCCTTGCCCTGCAGCACCCGCTCCACCAACAGCGGCAGCTCGACCGGTGCCCGCACATCCTCATGTTCGCGCGCAAAGGTCAACATCTGTTTGATGATGTGGTTAGCCCGCTGGGCCGCCGCTTCGATATTCCGCACGTCGTCACGAAATGCAACAGCCATTGGCTCGCGCAGCAGGAGCTGAGTTGTTCCCAGCACCACAGCCAGCGGATTATTCAACTCATGCGCAGCGCCGGCCACAAGCTGACCCAGCGCCGCCAGTTTTTCACCCTGCCGCACCTGTGCTTCGAGCTGGCGCCGTTCGGTAATATCACGCGCGATAAAATGGATCGCGGTCGGCAGATCGCCTTCAAAGACCAGCCGCGACCGAATCTCAAGCATGGCCAGCGATCCGTCCTGCCGCACGACCCGCAGCTCCGGTGTGGCGGTCACGTCGTGGCTTTGGCACAAGGTAGCCAGCACCTGCTCAACCGAGGAGCTGGCAGCGGCTGGCAGCAGATCGCGCAGTGATAACCGGGAAATATCAGCAGCGGTATAGCCCAAAAAGCGCAGAGCAGCTCGGTTGAGCGAGGTAACGGTTCCATCCAGGGTCATGGTGCCAATAAAATCGTTTGCGTTTTCGTACAGATCGCGATACCGGGCTGCGCTTTGCTCAACCGCAGCATAGAGCTGAATATTTTCAAAGGCTTGCGCGATTTGCGTGGCCATCGTCTCAACCACCCGGAGATCGTTTTCACTAAACGCTTCGGAGTTTGATCGCCCAATCACGATCACGCCGTGTGCGCCGCTGCTGGCCATCAGTGGCACAAAAGCGTGTCCGCGAACACCTCGCTCGTGGAAAAGATCCCGAACCGCTATCTTCAGCTCATTCGTGGTAGCTACGAGGGAGCGCTCGCTCTGGAATACGGCCCAAGGAGTCGATCCAGGGCCAGCGTGTCGCACGTGCTCGGCCACCACTGCATCAATGCCTACCGACACCGTAAGCTCCAACGACTGGCGTTGCGTATCCGGAATGTAGAAGCCGACCCAATCGAAGCGATTGGCCAGCGCAATGGCCTCAGCTGCGTGCTGCAAAATAGCGTTGGGGTCAAGCGATGAGCTTAACGAGCTGCTTAGGTTGTGCAACGCGGTTAGCTGGGCTACCTGCTCGGTCAATGCTTGCCGCTGCCGATAGCGCTCGGTCCGGTCCCGTCCAATCAGATACAGCCCCTGTGGTTGACCGTGCTCTTGAAACATTTGGACGGTCAGCTCAACAACTGCCGGCGTGCCGCCCGGCCGACACATCTCGACTTCCGTTGGCGCCAAAATATCGCCTTGGAGCGCCCGCGCCTGCAGCTCCGCCATCAGCGCAGCTGTTTCCGGCTGCACCAGATCGCGAATATTGAGCACACCGCCGCGCAGCTCGGCCGGGCTCATGCCCAAAAATTGCAGCGCGGCACGGTTCCAGGCAACGATCCGTCCTTGCAGGTCAAGCGTAACCACAATCTCAAGCGCATTTTGAAACAGCGTTCGGTAGCGCTCCTCGGAGCGCCGCATCGCCTCATGTAGCTGCGCATTTTCGATAGCTACCGCCGCGTTGCAGCCAAGCTGTTCCAGGATGTGGAGCCGGTTCGGTTCGAAAAAAGTATGCTCGGGATGCCAAACGCTCAGAACGCCAATTGGTCGTGCTTGCGCCTGCAACGGCAAAAACAGGCCGCCGCGCAGGGGCACCGCTGCCCTCCAACCGGCGTCAGCCGGCTCGCCGGCAACATCGTCGACCACAAAAGAGCGCTGTGCTTGAAAGGCTTGACCGGCAATTGTGGTACCCAACGCGCAGCGGCGGCCAAGCAAGGCATCGGAGTAAGTGCCAAGCGCCATCACGCAGCGCAGATGGTCGCCCTCCGGCTCGGGCATCAACAACGACGCCGTGGTGCCACCACTCAGCTGCAACGCTTGCTCACAGATCACGCGCAGCACGTCGTTCAGCTCGGTCACAGCGGTGATCGCTTGTCCTGCATGGAGCAACTTGGCGATTTGGGCTTGGCTAAGCTGCGGAAGGTCTTGCTGCCACAAATGGGCTGCCGCCAAAGCCAACACTTCTCCGGTTGACTCAAGCAGCCCTTCCATGCCGGGCTGTAAGCCTGGACCGGAGACCACCAAAAACCCTTCGTGCCGCTCGTCACCCACCAGCGGCACGAGCACACAACGCTCCCGCCACAACATACGACGCAGCAACGCGGCGTGGTTTTGCGACGCAGTACCTGTGTCGGTGGTTGAATCCAAGAACGAAACAGCCGGTGGGCTGCTCCATGTCGTTACCTGCTGCAACGTTGGCGCCAACAGATCAGCCGCGGTAATCGACAGGTCGCGGTTGGGCAGTGGACGCAGCCGGCTTGCGGTGGTACTTGCAAACCATTGCCACTGCTGCGGTTGTGCCTGGGGCTGAACCCAATCAAGCTCAAGCGCAAAGGGCGCAACGGCCGCTTGCAGATAGTCAAAAAAGGCGGTGCGTGTACGCGCCTTGAAACAGCGCGCGCTGGCTGTGTTAAGCGCAATTGCCGCCCTGTGGGGCAGTGCTGGCTCCCATAGCGCAACAACAAACAAGGCACCGTCGCCTGCGGCAGATTGGACGCCACACGCCCATGAGGATCTGATTGAGGGTTGCGTAAGGGTAATTGTGAAAAAGGCTGGCTGAGACAGCGTCCCTGCCAGCGCAGCCTGAAAGTCTGCAGCGGATGCAGTTGTCAAAAGATCACGGAATTGACATCCAAGCAGGCCGGCGACAGATTCGTCAAAAAGCGCATGTGCAGGTACATTGGCTGCTCGGACGGAGCCCAATGCATCGACAAGCAGGGCAGCCCAGGGCAACTCGTCAAGCATGTGCCTAACGCTGCCAAGAACCGCATAAGGAGGCCCAGAAGGTACGATATAGGTCATGCGCTCAATTCACTGCATTGGGGGGTACAATCAATCGACTGCGGCTCCCGCTATTGTACAAAAAACCGACCTTGTTTTATCCCCGAGTAGTCGTGTGCTGCTCCTAGAAGGAATGGACCATGAGTACTAAGCAGACCCCCGCCCAACCACGGCCAACCGTTCCGGTTGTTACGACCGAGCATGTGTTGCCCACCAACACAAATCCGCACGGCACCATGTTTGGTGGCGATGTGCTGGCGCTGATGGACAAAACGGCCGCGATTGCAGCCATCCGTTTTTGTCGCCAACCGGTGGTCACGGCCAGTACCGAGCGGATCGACTTCCGCACGCCGATTCGGCTCGGAGATATTATTGAAGCCTTTGCCCACGTCATTCATACCGGCCGCACTTCCTTGATCGTCCGGATCGACATCTATGCCGAGCGGCCCTTCACCGACGAGCGCGAACACTGCACCTCGGGGTACTATTCCTTTGTCTCGATCGACGAAGCGGGTCGTCCGCAGCCGGTTCCACCACTGCTGGTCACAACGCCCCAAGAGCAGCGCGACTGGGCGCGAGGTGCAGAGATCCGCGAGCAGATCCGATTACGCCGTGCGGCCGAGCGCGACGAAGGGCCGTAACGGCTTGCGTGGTGGGTACACACCCGAGCTTGAAATCGTTGACTCGCCGTGCGCCGCGTGCTATACTCTCGCTCAATTAACCAACCGACGTTGAATGGGAAGAGTAGCCCGGCGACGGCGTG
>JADDQF010000062.1 GCA_016781505.1 bacterium | reverse complement strand
GGCATGGCGATTGTAACAGTCGCTGACAAGGTGGTCGATGAAGTCGATATGAAAACGTGCTGACGAGACTGTTACGCCTTTCTCAGGTTGAGTGTCTGCACCATAATACGCCCCTGCGTCGTAAACATCCAACCAAAGACGCATATTCAACCTCGAACCAAGCGTACCAAGCACCCGGTGTCCGGCCTGGGCCATGTCCAGACCCGGATTTGCCAAAATCTTATGGAGCAGGGTATCTTGCACGTATGCAACACCTTGATCCCCATCTGTGGCCACTCACCGCCACAGCCACCCATAATCACCTTGTGCTTGGCGGCTGCGACGCCACGGAGCTTGTTCGTGAGTGGGGCACGCCGCTTTACGTATTGGACGAAACCACGTTGGAGACGACTGCAGCACGGTTTGTCGCGGCGCTGCGCGCGCACTATCCGGCCGCAAGCACCGTTCACTATGCCAGCAAAGCTCTGCTTAATTCGGCCGTGGCCCAGCTTGTAACCCGCGGTGGGCTGGGCCTGGATTGCGTGTCGTTGGGCGAAGTAGCGCTCGCGCGGCATATCGGGCTGGATCTTGCGCAGGTTCACCTGCATGGCAATGCGAAGCCGCGGCACGAGCTTGAGCAGGCGCTGGCGTGGGGCGTGGGGCGCATCATCGTTGATAGCTTAGACGAGCTGCGGGTGTTGGCTGAGCTGACCCGGGATCGGCTAGCCCAAGGGCATCAGCCCCAACCAATTTTGCTCCGGCTCAACCCCGGCGTGGACGTGCACACCCATGCGCATATCCAAACCGGACAGCTCGATTCTAAGTTTGGGCTGCCCCTTGCTACAGGTATGGCTCGGGCCGCAGCCGAGCTTGCGCTCCAATCGCCGGGACTGGAGCTGGTTGGTCTGCACGCGCATCTTGGATCGCAGATCGACGAGTATGCCCCACTCGCTCTCGGCGTCCAACGGTTGCTGGCGTTTGCCGCGGAGCTCAAGCAGCGCTTCGGCTGGGAGGCGCA
The DNA here is from genome assembly GCA_016781505.1 of bacterium. Lineage (GTDB taxonomy): Bacteria > Chloroflexota > Chloroflexia > Chloroflexales > Kallotenuaceae > LB3-1. The sequence continues at coordinate 7,860 of JADDQF010000062.1, read as the reverse complement.
AGAGCTTAGCCCGGGGGGCGGCCTGGCGGTACCATATCGATCGGGCGAGCCCGTGCCGGAGATCGACGACTATGTGCAGACCCTGGCGCGAACAGTGCTGGACGAGTGCCGGCAGCGGGGGCTGGCCCTGCCGCGTCTGGTGATCGAGCCGGGCCGTTCGCTGATCGCGCGGGCCGTGGTGGCGTTGTACGAGGTTATCACCGTTAAGACCATTCCGGACGTTCGCACCTTTGTGGCAGTTGATGGCGGCATGGGCGACAACATTCGGCCAGCGTTGTATGGAGCGCGCTATTCCGCGGTCCGAGCCGATGCAATTGTTAGCGAAGCGACCACAACCGTTACCGTGGCCGGCCGTTACTGTGAAAGTGGCGATGTGTTGCTGCGCGACGTGGCGCTGCCACCACTTGAGCCGGGGGCCCTGCTGGCTATACCCATGGCCGGCGCATACACTCTGAGTATGGCCAGCACGTACAATCTGGTGCCGCGTCCCGCGCTGGTTGGCGTGCGGGATGGGCAGGCGCGCGTGCTTCAGCGGCGCGAAACATACGCCGACCTGCTACGCCGTGACATCTTGCTGCCTGCTTAAGCATAAGCGGATTGGCACGCGGCCCCATTCCCGCGAGCTGCACCAACACCAAGGTCAGTGCTGGCGCTGAATGGCCGCTTGACTTTTTCCAGCGTGTTTGCCGGCTTACGTACAAAAACAGCCGCGAGGAGATACCCATGTACGCTGACATTCTGCCTGCTTTGCGCTGTCCCCAGTGTACGCATGCACCGCTCACACTCCTCGGCCCGCTCGAAGAAGGCGGCGAGATCGTGGCGGGTGCCCTCCATTGTCCCGCGTGTCGCACCCAGACCGCGATCCTCGATGGCGTGTGGGATGCGCTCAACGACCAACCCGTCGCGCATACACCGGCCCAACTGACGAATTATTTTCCGCCCACCGCCCGTGTCTATGAACCGGCCTGGCGCTGGCTGGCGCTCACGCTGCTGAGTGGTCGGCGCTTTCCGCTGCGCGAAGAGCTCCTGCTGCTGCGGGAGCTGATGCAGCCGCAGCCGGGCCAGCTGTATCTGGATGATGCGTGTTCCGCCGGTTTGTATGCGCGGGCACTGGCCCAATCTGGCGCCGTTGTGGTTGGCATTGATCATTCATTTCCGTTTGTGCGGGAAGCGCGTCGCCGCGCTCGCCAGCGGGGGCTGCGGATCTCCTTTATGCGCGCCACAGCCCAAGCGCTGCCCCTTGCAAACGGTGCGCTGGCAGGTGTAGGGATGGGTGGCTCGCTGAATGAGCTTGGCGACCAAGCGGGAGCGCTGGCTGAAGTCCGGCGCGTTATGCAGCCCCATGGGCGTTTCTTCTGCATGAATCTGGTTGCCGCGGCGAGTGGCTGGGGCCGCCTCCTGCAGCGCATGCTGGGCACGGGCGGAATTGAGTTCCCAGGGATTACCGAGCTAAACCAGCAATTTGCCGCAGCGCAGCTGCGACCACGCGCGCAATGGGTGTGGGGAGTGGTGGCGATCACGCTCCTTACCACCGAGAATCAGGCCGAGCACGTGGCCGCACACAGCTAGTGGTTGCACATGGCGATCAGATAGCTGGCTGTTGCGCACCATGCGGCCGCTCGCATATAATGGCAGGGCATGACCACACCATTCACAGCCGATACTGCCGCGTCGCGGACGGACGAGGAAGTCGTGGCGGCGCTCGCCGCCGTACACGCGTACCTGGCCGCCGAGCAGGCTACACAGCAGCAGGTTACAACCAATGTGCATACCAGCAGCTGGCATGAATCGGCCAAGCTTATGGTCCAAGGCCTCCAACCGCTGCGCACGGGAGTACCCGCGCGCTGGTCAACGATCGAACGCTTACGCCGCAGCACAGGAGGATACGGTGTTACAGGATGGTAACGGCGCCGGTGCAAGACCACCTGCAGCCGTGCGCAGCATTTCCCTTATCTTCCGCGTTTGACCCATGAGGCGCCGCTTGTTCTCCACTGTTCTGGTTGCGAATCGAGGCGAGATCGCGCTGCGCATCATGCGGGCCTGCAAGGAGCTTGGTCTGCGTACGGTTGCGGTCTACTCCGAAGCCGACCGTGATGCGCTCCATGTGCGCTATGCCGATGACGCGTATCTGATCGGACCGCCGCCTCCAACCGCAAGCTACCTGCAGATTGACACCTTGCTGGCAATCGCCCGCCGCGCCGGAGCCGACGCGATTCATCCCGGGTATGGATTTTTGGCTGAGAATGCCGCGTTTGCACGCGCCTGTGAGGCTGCCGGCATCATTTTTGTCGGCCCGACATCTGCGGCTATGGAGCGGATGGGCGGCAAAGTATCCGCCCGGAATGAGGCAATTGCCGCCGACGTGCCCGTGGTACCTGGCACCACGGCGGCCGTCGAAACAGTGGACGAGGTGCTCCGGCTGGGCGCGGAGTTGGGCTATCCCCTGGCGATCAAAGCCAGCGCCGGTGGTGGTGGCCGAGGCTTAAAAGTGGCCGCGCACGCCGACGAGGTTGCGGCTGCCTTTGCAAGCGCCAAGCGCGAGGCGGCGGCGTACTTCAAGCACGATGAAGTGTATGTTGAAAAGTACATCGCCGATCCGCGCCACATCGAGATCCAGATCTTGGCCGATGCCCATGGCAACGTGCTGCACCTGGGCGAGCGCGACTGCTCGATCCAGCGCCGTCACCAAAAGCTGGTGGAGGAAAGTCCATCGCCGGCGCTGACACCCGCAATGCGGGCGCACATGGGAGCGGCAGCGGTTAGGCTTGCGCAGCGTGTTGGCTACACGGGCGCAGGCACGCTGGAATTCCTTTTCGAGGCTGGTCAGTTCTTCTTTCTGGAAATGAATACCCGCATTCAAGTCGAGCACACCGTGACCGAGGCCGTGACGGGCATCGACCTGGTCAAGTGGCAGCTCCGGGTTGCCCAGGGCGAGCACCTGCCCTGGACCCAGGAACAGATTAACTGGCATGGTCATGCCATTGAGTGCCGGATCAACGCGGAAGATCCAGCGGCGGGATTTCGGCCTGCGCTCGGCACGCTCACCGCCTATCAGGAGCCCCATGGTTTTGGCGTGCGGGTGGATAGCGGGTACAAGCAAGGCGATACGATCCCGCAATTCTACGACTCGCTCGTCGCCAAGCTGATCACCTGGGGCCAGGATCGCGCTGAAGCGATCGCCCGGATGCGCCGTGCGCTCGCCGATTTTGTAATCGCAGGCGTGCGTACCACGATCCCGTTTCACCAGCTGGTGATGGACAATCCGGCGTTTGCGGCAGGCGCAGCCACGGTCCGGTTCATCGGCGAGCAGATCACCGACGCACAGCTCGCAGCCTTGACGCTACCTGAGCTGCCCGCGGTAAACGACGCTGGCACATCAACCGGGGCACGGACGTTCGAGGTCGAAGTTAATGGCCGACGCTTCCAGGTCCGTGTGGCCGGAACCGAGGTTGCGGCGGTGGCAGCCACCAACGGCGTAGCCGCGACGCAAACGGCTCGTCGGGAGCGGGCCCCCGCCCGACGTAAACACGCGCCCATGGCCGATCCTGATGCAATCAGCAGTCCAATTCAAGGCACGATCGTGGCCGTACGGGTGCAGCCGGGAGCCCAGGTTGAACCGGGCGCGGTGCTGTTTGTTGTGGAAGCGATGAAGATGGAAAACGAGATTACCGCGCCCCGCGCAGGCACGATCAAGGAATTACGGGTGGCGGAGCGTGCAGCAGTGCAGGCCGGCGATATTTTGGCGACGCTGGAACCTTAAAGTGCCGTCGGGCTCCCACGGAACCGGAAGCGGTGAACCAGTTGCTTGCCCTTGCTGGAGCCAACGTTTACGTAGCTGCCATGGGCTGCAGTCAGTTGCCCACTGCTCCTAGTTCGACCGTGACAACATGCGTGCGCTGATCGGCCTAATGCGGTGGCTTGAAGCGCGGCAGCTTGTGTGATAGGGTATCCATGCGCTGCATTAACTGCAGCAGCGGTTTGAACTCCACGGCGACTCAAGCTCCGACACGGTTTGTAGATTTCACGTATGCAGATCAAGAATCAAGACCAGGCACCCGATATGAGCACCAATCCTGTCCCGCAATCCAACCCCCATATCGGCGCTTGGATACCATGTGCATGCGACGGTAACGGATCGGGACATATCTTAGCAGCTGGATTCCCTGTTTGGGCGTAACGCCGCGGCGCGGCTTGCGTATAGATTGCACGTAGTGCTTCAGGAGGCCACCATGAACACGTCCACCAGTTCGTTGCCGGAAATGATCAACAGCAGCATTGCAGTGCTGACGAGGCCCAGCATTCACACCTTTGAGCAGTATGAGAAGCGCGGTGGAATGCGAGATGCCTTGATTTATGTTGGTGTCGCGGCGCTTGTCGCGGGTCTCGTCGGTTTCGTGTTTGGACTGCTCAATGGTATCAGCGCCGCGATCGGCGGGTTGATCGTCGGGCTCGTGACCTCGTTGGTCGGCTTTCTGGTCTTTGCTTTTGCGATTTACTTCATGGGCAGGCAGCAGGGTGGAACGGGCACACAAGACGAGGTCTTGTACACCACGGCCTTGTACACTGCTCCACTGACCGCAATTACCGGGGTGATTAATGCAGTTCCAGTGCTTAACTGTTTGTTGCTGCCCGTCACGTTTGCGATCGGTATCTACCAAATCTACTTGGGCTACCTAGCCACGCGCTCCAGCATGAACCTGGATCAGACCAAGGCGATCATTACCGTTGTCGTCGCCTACATTGCTATGTTGGTTGTCGGCATCCTGCTGGTCGGAGTGTTGGCTGGGCTAACCGCCGCCGCAAATGGAGGCGTGTAGGCCCAACGTCGAAGGGGCAATAACCCAGGATTATGCAGCTTGGATAGTCTTGGATTAGCTCTGATTCACACGCCACAACGTGCTCGCTCGCCTGTGTTGAACAGAAGACACTAATTGCTCCTCCGCAATTCCCGAAGAGAAAGGAAACACGAATGTCACCAGTCGTTCGTGCCGGATTAGTCTTTGGCCTCGCGGCGGTGGGTGCGGTAGCGGGGTCAGTGTTGCTGCCAATCCCGTGTATTAGCTTCATCTCGGTGATCGCCTTGGGCTTGGGAGCGGGCTATACCGCGGCAAAAAATACGAATGCGACCCGCGACCAACGGATCGGGCGGGGAGCGACAGCTGGAGCGATTGCCGGAGGTATCGCGTTGGTCGGCGGCACCATTGCGGTGATCGCGATCAGCCAACTACCCTTTATGCAAGCCCAGATTCAGGCCGGGGTTAATCAAGCGCTGCAGCAAAACCCGGAACTGGCGGGCTCAGGTATTGACCCCGCCGCAATAGCTACTCTTGCAGCAAGTGGTTTTGGCATAGTTGGCGGTATTTGTGGTGGTCTCATTAATTTCATCACCTTGCTAATTACCGGTCTACTTGGGGCTCTGTTCTGGAAAGGCGCTCCAGCGTATGTGCCGGCTGGCGGGGCTAACTATGGTGCTCCACCAGCAGGCGGTTATATGCCCAATCAACCCTACGGCAATCAGGCCAATGAGGGTGGCCCACGCGTGTACGATCCCAACGAGCCCAATCGGCCGCAGTAGCCGTTTAGCTTTGGGCAAACGCCTCCGTGAATGGCATTCACGAATCCAGGGTATAATACAAGCGGTCTTGTGGGCTATGCGCACAGGCCGCTCGTTTTTGTTTATGCGGGAAGCAGTGTTGCCATGCCGAACGTGTCAGCCCCCGATTGGAGCGCGCTCCGCTCTGAGTTCCCGGTCTTCGAGCATACGACGTATCTCAACACCTGTTCGCTAGGCGCGCTGAGCCGCCGGACACGCGGCGCCGTTAACCAATTCCTTGACCTGTGGCAAGCGTATGGGGCGTCCGCCTGGTACAAGACGTGGCTGGGCGAAATTACCGCCCTGCGCGGCAGCTTCGAGCGCCTGGTAAACGCCCAGCCGGGCACCTGCACCATCCAACATTCAATCTCAGCCGCCCTCGCCGTGATCGCCAGCTGCTACGATTATCGCCAGCGCAACAAAATCATCACCACGGCGCTGGACTTTCCTACCATCCCCTACCAGTGGCTGGTTAAGCCCGAGGTCGAGGTCGTTATTCTGCCGACCGACGACCAGATCAGCGTGGCTTTGGAGCGCTACGCCCACGCCATTGACGAGCGCACCGCGCTGGTGGCAACCTCGCATGTCTTTTTTACCAGCGGCTACATACAGCCGGCAGCCGAGATAGCCCGTTTAGCTCACGCCGCGGGAGCGCACGTGCTGATCGACGGCTATCAAGCTGCGGGCCAGATCCCGGTCGATGTGCAAGCGCTGGATGTGGACTGGTACCTGACCGGCGGCCTCAAATGGCTGATGGGCGGGCCGGGCATCGTTGAGCTGTACGCGCGGCCTAAGCTGGTGCAAAGGCTGCAGCCGACCACCACCGGCTGGTTCGCGCACGGCCAGCAGTTCGCGTTTGATCCCCAAAACTGGGCCTACTGGGACGACGCACGGCGCTTTGAGCTCGGCACGCCCGCGGTGGCAGCCGTGTATGCCGCCCGAGCCGGCATGGACCTGCTTTTGGAGATCGGCGTCGAGGCGGTGCGCGAGCGCGAGCTAGAGCTTGTCGGCGATTTGATCGGCCGTGCCCGCGACGCCGGCCTCCGGCTGAAGCTGCCAGCCGACCCGGCCGAGCACGCCGGGATCGTGATGTTTCCGGCAGACAATCCGGGCGCCATTGTGAAAACACTGGCCGAGCACAAGATCATCGTCGACTACCGCCCGGGCCATGTGCGCGTGTCGCCCTTCTTCTACAACACCGTCGACGAAAACGCACTGATTATCGACCATTTAGCGCGGCTGGTGCGCGGGTAAGGCGCTGCTTGCCCTTGGTTTGATCAGTGTAGGTCCAGGTCAGGCCCGCGGCCACCCAGGGCAGCTGATGCACCTTGCCGCCGTATCTGTGGTCGTGGAAGCAGTTGCGCACCGCCCAGGCATTTGCTATACTGCTGTCCGCACGGGGACGTGGCGTAATGGCAGCCGCGCATGCCTTAGGAGCATGTACCGCAAGGTGTGAGAGTTCGAGTCTCTCCGTCCCCACCACGAAGGAAACGCTTGCTAGGAATAGAAGATAGCAGGCGTTTCGTTTTTTAAGGCTGGGCGCGGGACTGCATCCGAATGCGTATGTTATAATGCCGCGTAGTGCGCTCCGGCGCAAAATATGTTTGTCTGAGGAGTATGTTGAAGCTGTGAAAGTTACGACTGAGCGACTACCAAAAAGCCAGGTTGCATTGAATATTGAGCTCGAGCCGCAGCAAGTGCAGAAAGGCCTTGAAAAGGCGGCACGCAAGCTGTCGCAGCAGTTCCGCATCCCCGGGTTTCGCCCGGGCAAAGCGCCGCGCCAGATTGTTGAAAATTATTTTGGTCGGGCGCGGCTGCTCGAAGAGGCGACCGATGATCTGATTCAGAAAAGTTTTCCCGAGGCACTGAAGCAAGAAAACATCCTGCCGGTTGGTCGCCCGCAGCTGGAAAGCGTCGAACAGGAGCCCTTTCGCTACCGGGTCACGGTACCCGTCGAGCCAACGGTTGAGCTGGCCGACTATTCGGCGTATCGCTTGCCCTATGAGCCCGAGGCCGTCACCGACGAGTCGGTCGAAAAGCTGCTTGACGCTCAGCGTGAGCAGCATGTTGTGCTGAAAGAGCTTGAAGAGCCCCGTCCGGCCCAAGCAGATGACATGGTCACGGTGCTGGTGTCGTCGGACGACGAAGATGACGAGGACGACGATGAGGATGACGCGGACGAGTTCGACAGCACGGTCGAGCTCGAAGACGACGTCACCATCGAGGCCGACGCGGATGCGGACGACGACGACGCGGATGCGGACGAC
>JADDQF010000001.1 GCA_016781505.1 bacterium | reverse complement strand
GCAACACGCGACGAATGGTCATCCAAAAAGGGTGTCACTTTTATGCATCCCCACAAATCTATATTGCCAGCCCGCGGCAGTGGTCAACCTGGACTTAAGGCGGATCTACATCAGGACGATGCGGTTTGTGCTACGGATGGACCACCACCTTGGTGCCCTTGGGAGCCCACTTGTACAGCCAGGCGGCCGAATCCAGCGGCAAGTTGATACAGCCATGGCTGAGCCGTACGCCGGAGCCGAACAAGTTGTGCCAATACGCGCCATGCAGCGCAACACTGCCATTGATATACATCACGTTAGGCACGTTGGGGACGACCCAGGTTTCTCCGCCCATGGTACCGCGCATGGTCTGCTTGGGCGTCTTCGTGTACACCTCAAAGGTTCCGGTCGGCGTGTTAAAGCCGTCCTTGCCCGTCGCCACCGGCGCTGAAAAGACAGCTTGACCGTCCTGGAAGGCAACCAGCTGCTGGGCCGACAGATCTACGTCGATGACCTTGCCGGTTGCCGGAACTGCCGGAGCAGCCGGCGTAGCTGTCGGCCTGGGCTTGGGCGCTTGTGCTGGCTGCGGTGCAGCAGGCACCGGCGTTGGCTTCACCGGAACGGGTGTGGGAACAATCGGCGTCGGCGGAATTGGCGTAGGAGTTGGTGGTATTGGCGTCGGCGTTGGCGGTGCCAGCTGCACAAAGGCCGCAGTGCCTTGCTCGGCTGTGACTGGTTGCGCAACCTGCACCGCGGACTGCTGCTCGGGGTTAATCAGCGCCTTGGCCACGGCCACTTCCCGGCCCAAGGGGCTGACGCGAACGTCGCGATCAGCCGGCAATGCCGGGTAATGCTCGAGCCGGGCCCGCTCAAAGTACTGCACCCGAATGTTCGCGTCGTTGACCTGCTCCCACAATGGCTCCGAGATCGGGGCACCAAGCAGCAGTTCGCCCTCGTTTGCCTGCCAAAAGCGCAAGAACGGCCCCGCAAGCAAATGGCCGGTCGTCTTGAAATGCAGCTCATCCCGCCGGGCCGTGTGGACGGGAGCAGCGGGAAACGTGCGCCAACGGGTCCGCTCTCGGCCGAGCTCGCCCGGCAGCACCTTGCCATCGCGCTGCTCTAACCGCCCGCGCTCAAAATATTGGGTGGGAATGTTGGCTTCAAAAACAATCGGGGTCAGGGGATCGCCCAACATCTCAGCGCCGCGGTGCTGCTCCCAAAAATCCAAAAAGCCATACTGATTGTCGAGCATTTGACCTGTCGACTCGAACACCCGGCTGCCGGTTTGACCCCATGCTCGGTTGACCATCATGCCAGCGAGCAGCAGAGCACAGAGCACAGTCCAGCGCCAGCTATATCGAATCACGGGCGGCTCCTTTTGACACGGTTGCATCAGCCAGACGGGATACCAACGACACCCACTACATAGGCGAGTATAGCCAAGGCGATCTTGGCTGTCAATCGTGTAACCTGGTTCCGCGGCTGCCGCTGCAAAAGCGTGAAGCCGAGCGCCTAGAAAAGCTGCTCCTGCTGCCAGCCGCGTACTTCGTTGTCGCTCAGCTGTCGAGCTCGATCAATATAATGGATCATGACATCATCCCGGTCGTGGCCAAGCTGGATTTTGAGGATCTCCGGATCGGCGCCATCCACCAGCTGCCATACTGCCGACGTATGCCGGAGCAATGAGGGCGTGACTTGTTCTGGAATACCCGCCAGGGTACGGTATTTTTCGCACAAAATACGGACCATCCGCTGCTTAATCGGAAAAACCAGCACATCGGAATGCTGCTTGAGCCATAGATCCAGCTGCGTAAACGCCTCATCCGGCACCGGCACGACCCGGCCGGCAACATACAGCAGCCGGTTTTGCAGGTCCACCTGGGTCCGCGCCAAGGCACAAACTTCGCTGACCCGCAGCCCGCAGCCGAGCAGCACATGCAGCAAAGTATGATCGCGTTGATGGCCTTCCGACGCTCGCAGCAGCGCAGCTACCTGCTGGCGGCTCAGCGTATTGGGCAGCACATACTCGTGTGAGGGCATTTCCAGCTGCTCCACCGGAGATGCACGGACTACGCCCATTGTGGCAACAAAATCGAAGAAGTGCCGGGCGGCCGACCGCTTCCGCGCCAGCGTTGCTCCTGTCGCTTCCGCCTCGTGCAGCTCGGCCAACCAATGGCGGAGATCGTCCGTCGAGGGAATCTCGTTGCCGCGACCCCGGCCCAACATCCAGGCTCGGAGCTGCTCCATGTCGCGCAGGTAGCCATGGATCGTCAGCGGCCGCCGATTTTGCGCCCGCAAATGTCGCTCGAACTCCTTAAGCGCGTAGCTCCACCAAGCCTCGGTCATGGTCTGCTCCTTTGGCGGAATTCACTAGCACACCTATTCTAAGAGCATACCCAGCGCTACGCAAGATGGCCGGTGCAACCAGGCTGCCGCACGGTAATCACGGCCGGAAAAGCCTGCTTGTGCAGCAGGGCAGCGAATACTCCTTTTATTCTCCGGCCCCGCTTCGCGGCGCTATTTGACAGCGGAACAGGTAGTCAGTAGTATTGCTGCACCACATCGGAGTCCATTGCATTCAACAGTGTTGTTGCCCCGCCCAGTCCAGGAGGAACGCGCATGTCGATCCGCCGTTGGAGGCGCGCAGCCGCGCTGCTGCCCCTGTTCACCCTGTTCTCCTCGCTGCTTCCACTGCAGCCAACAACAGTTTTGGCCGATCACACCGCCACCCCCGTATCAGTTAACTTGGTCGGTTCCTTGCAAAGCGAGGCAACCGCGGGCGCGTGCGGCGACTGGGACCCAAAATGTGCTGGTTCGGCTTTCGCAGCGCCCACCAACAACGTGTATGTTTTTGACTCCGCCAGCATCCCGGGCGGCGCCTACGAATACAAGATTGCCTTAGGGGATTGGGCGGAGAACTACGGCGGTAATTTCAAACACGACGGACCAAATATTGCGCTTAGCTTGTCTGCTGCCCAGACGGTCCGTTTCTTCTACGACCACAAGACGCACTTTATCGCCGACAGCGCGCGCAATACCATCTACACTGTTCCGGGCAGCTTTGGCAGCGCGATCGGCTGCGGCAACTGGGCACCGGAGTGCGCTGGCTCACTGATGAGCGACGTGGACGGCGACGGCACGTACACCTTCTCAACCGATAAGCTTGCAGCCGGCACGTATGAGTTCAAAATAGCCACGAACCAGAGCTGGAGCAACCCCAACTATGGTGCCAATGGTGGCAGCTCCAACATCGGCTTTACCGTTCCAGCCGGCGGCGGCATTGTTACGTTTAGCTTCAACTCGGCCACCAATACACCAAGCGTCGGCGTCAAGGGGAACGCGTCAAGTCCCGACAACAACGTCGAGTGGAACGGTCTACGCCACGACTCGCGGGACCTGCTGTATCGCACGCCGGGCGGTGCGGTTCCGGTCGGTACCCCGGTCACGATTCGCTTCCGTACGCTGCACAATGATGTTACGGCGGTAACGCTCCGGCTTTACGATCTTAACCGGAATGGCCAGCAGCTGATCCCGATGACGATCGCCGCGTCCGACATAGCGTGCTACGAAGCGGATCTGGCAGAGCGCAGCTGTGATTTATGGTCGGCGACCATCAACCCCCGTGCGGCCAACAACTTCTGGTATCGCTTCATTGTCACGGACGGCACCGACACCGATTATTATGGGGACAACACCGCCGCTTTGGACGGTGGTTTGGGCAGTCCGAGCGATGATGCGGTCGATCAGAGCTATGCGCTGATGTTTCACGAGCCGGCCTTTCGCGCCCCCGCGTGGGCCAAGAGCGCCGTGATCTACCAAATCTTCCCGGATCGCTTCCGCAATGGCCGTGACGACAACAATCCCAAAACCGGCGATCTCCGCTACGACGATCCGGTGCTCAAGCTGCCCTGGAGCACGCTGCCCGAAGGCTATTGCCGTAACTACAGCGATGCCGCGACCCAGTGCCCCTGGCGCTTCGATCAAACGCCGCCGGACTATAGCCCAACCAAGGAAGGACCACGTGGCCGCGACTACATGGGCGGCGATCTTAAGGGCGTCGACCAGCAGCTGGAGTATTTGCAGTCGCTAGGCGTGACCGCCATCTACTTCAACCCGATCTTTGATGCGGGCTCCAACCACAGCTACGACACACAGAACTATTACAAGATTGATCCGTATTTCGGAACGCAAAAAGACTGGGATAACCTGGTCAAGCACGCCAACCGCCTGGGCATCCGCATCATCCTTGACGGCGTGTTCAATCACCTGTCGTCGGATAGCCCCTTCTTTGACCGCTACGGCCACTATGCGGAGGTTGGCGCCTGTGAATCGGCCTCGTCGCCCTACCGCAGCTGGTTCCGATTTCGGCCGCCAACCGGTAATGAGCCGGCAGTGTGCGCGCCCTCAACCCCCCGCGGCAACGACACCTACTATGATGGCTGGTTTGGCTTCGACAGCATTCCGGTCTTGGACAAGAGCAATCCTGCGGTCCAAGCCTATTTCCTGTCGCAGCCCAACAACGTGACTCAGTATTGGCTTGAGCAGGGCGCCGCCGCGTGGCGTTTGGATGTCATGGGCGATGCCTCGTTCCCCAACGGGTATTGGGAACAGTTCCGCCGCGCCACCAAGCAGACAAAATCTGACGCCTTGATCATCGGCGAGCTGTGGCAGAAAGACTCGACCTTGCTGCGCTACCTGCGGGGCGACCGCGCCGATACCACCATGAATTACCGGTTGCGCGACGCAGTGCTTAGCCTGCTTGCGCCTGGTGGATTTGACTCGAAGGGCTTTGGCGACAGCGGAAGGGTCATCAAGCCATCGGAATTTGCTGCGCGGCTCCAGTCGATCCGCGAAGATTACCCGGATGCGGCCTACTATTCGTTGATGAACCTGCTGGATAGCCATGACACCGAGCGCTTGCTCTGGACGCTCACGCCGGGCGAAGAGACCAGCGCGGCAAAGGAGCAGAACGCAGCAAACGTGGCGAACGGCAAAGAGCGTGTGCGACTAGCCTCGCTGATCCAATTCACGGTTCCGGGCGCGCCAACGGTATATTACGGCGATGAAGTCGGCCTGACCGGCGACGATGATCCGGATGATCGGCGGACCTACCCCTGGGAAGATTTGGGTGAAAACCCCGACAAGGCCATGTTCCAGCATTATCAAGCCCTGGCCAAGCTGCGCCGTGACTACCCAGCGCTCGTCGACGGCGATCTCCGCGTGCTGCTTGCCGATGATGCCGCTGGCACGGTGGCGTATGGGCGCAGAACCGCCAGTCAGGCGGCCCTCGTTGTCCTCAACCGCAGCAGCCAGCCCCGGACGGTAACAATCCCAGTGGCAGACTACACGCCCAATGACACGGTTTTTAGCACCGTGTACGGTGGCGCTGCGGCCGCCAGCACTGTTACCGTGGCAGGCGGCAACGTCAGCGTTACGCTTAGCGCGATGAGTGGGCTTGTGCTGGCCACGGCCAACAACGTGGATTTGACACCACCAGCAGCTCCAACAGCGCTCAAGGTCACCGAGGAAGCGAGTCAACAGCTTACGTTGGCGTGGAACAGGGTTGCTGGCGCTGCCGCCTACAATGTGTACCGCAGCCCCGTCAGCGGCGGTGGCTGGATCAAGGTCAACGCAGCGCCGCTCACCGGTACCAGCTTCACCGACACCGGCCTGCGCAACGCCCGCGCCTACTACTACATCGTCAAAGCGCTCGACAGCGCGGGCAACGAGAGCGCCGCCTCCCATGAGACGAGCGGCTTGCCGCACCACAAGATCGGCTGGGCTAACCTGCAGTGGCCGCCTACCTTAACCCATGCGATCAGCACAACCAATCGCACCGGCAAAGTGTATGGACAGGTATGGATCGACGGCGTGACGAAAATGCCAGGCGCAACCGAGGGCTTGGTTGCGCAGCTGGGCTATGGCCCGGACGGCAGTGATCCCGCAGGCAACAACAACTGGCAGTGGGTTGCTGCCGCCTTCAACATCGATACGGGCAACAATGACGAGTTCGTCGCCGGTCTGCTGCCCGAGGCACTCGGCACCTTCGATTATGCGTACCGCTACAGCACCACAGGTGGACGAGATTGGGTATACGCCGACCTGGATGCCATAGCCAATGGCTATAGCGCAGCGGAGGCCGGTAGCCTCACCGTTAACAGCAGCGGCGATACCTCGGCGCCCGCTGTGCCGACTGGCCTCCGCGTTGTCACCGCCTCGCCCGCCGGCGTCGAGCTAGCCTGGAACGCAGACACGGGAGACAGCTCACTGTACGGCTACGAGGTACGGCGCAAGGCGGCCGGCGAGCAGGAATTTAGAACAATAGCCTGGGTTACGGCTGACACCAAATACACCGATACAACCGTAACCAGCGGCGCCGCCTTCGCATACGTCGTGCGGGCAGTGGATACTTCGTTCAACCGCTCCGGTGATTCGGCGGCGGTCACCGCCACGGCCGAGCTGCGCACGGTAACGCTGGTCTTCAACGTCACCGTGCCAGACTCCACCGATGAAACGGGCAAGAGCGTGTATATTGCGGGCTTTCTGGATCGCTTGGAAGGCGGCTTACCGCAGTGGAATCCGGGTGGCGTCGTGCTGAAGCGAAAGGACGCAACTACCTGGACGATCACCTTGACCGGCAAGGAGAGCACACAAATCGAATACAAGTACGCCCTGGGAGCGTGGGACTTTGTCGAGAAAGACGCGGCCTGCGGCGAAGTAGCCAATCGGCAGCTGACGTTGAGCTACGGCGCCGATGGAACGCAAACCATTGATGACACCGTGCTCAATTGGCGCAACGTCGCCCCGTGCGGCAACTAACCCCAAACAACCCAAAGGAGGCAAGCCTGGTGCTTGCCTCCTCCTCGTTTCGGCGCCGGGAACTCGTAACCATTGATCAGCCTGTCATTGCCGGCGCAACCAGCTACCCCTCGCTAGTGGACGCGCCTGGCCGAACCACCTCCGCCAGCGCCAGGTCGATCTCTTCGCAAACCCATGCATCGTCTTCCACCGCTCGCCGCTCCACCAGCACGTCGTGGACAACCTCACCACCAATCCGGCCCAAGGCCCAGGCCACATGTCCACGAATCAATGGCTCGTGGTCGTTGAGCGCGCGGGCCAGAACCGGCACAGCTTGCGGATCGCCCCAATTCCCTAAGGCCACCGCTACATTGCGCAGCAGGCCGCGTCGTTTCGTCCGCTTGATCGGGCTACCTTTAAAGCGCGTCCGGAACTGCTCGTCGTCCAGCGCCATCAACGTTAAGAGCTCGGGCGCGACGATGTCGGGGCGGGGCGTAAAGGCAGGCTCGGAGGTAAACTGGCCCCAGCGCACATTCCACGGGCAGACCTCCTGACACACATCGCAGCCGTAGATGTGATTGCCCATCAGCGGCCGCAGCTCGCGCGGGATTGGCCCTTTCAGCTCAATCGTCAGATACGAGATGCAGCGGCGCGCATCCAACACATGCGGCCCCACAAAGGCATTGGTCGGGCAAGCTTGGAGGCAGCGGGTACAGCCGCCGCAGCCACCGACAGGCTGCGGCGCATCGCATGCCAGTGGAACATCCACCAGGATTTCGCCGAGCAAGAACCACGAGCCTTGCCGGGGATGGATCAGCAGCGTATTTTTGCCTTGAAAGCCAAGGCCGGCCATGACGCCGACCGGCCGCTCCAAGACTGGGCCGGTGTCCACGTATGATCGGCCAATTTCGGCCCGTCCAACATGCGCTTCCAGCCATGCCTGCAGCAGGCGCAGCTTGGGCAGCAGTACGTCATGATAATCATCACCCCAGGCGTAGCGCGATATTTGGCCACGACTGGGATCGTGCCAAAGCGCGGGATCGGGCTCGGTCGCCCGATAGTGCACGCCGCACACGACCACCGAGCGCGAGCCGGGAACGGCCACCCCAGGATCGACACGCCGGGCGGCGTTCCTGGCAAGATACGCCATCTCGCCGGCATAGCCCGCCTGCAGCCAGTCATGGAGCTTGGGCGCGTGCGGTGGCGACGCCGCTTCCGCGATGCCCACAAGGTCAAACCCGAGCCGCTGCGCCTCGGCCTTGAGATCGGCTGTTAACTGAGCAACATCCTGCAATTCTTGCATTATGTCGCGTATTGTACCAAATGCGTCTCACGGTGGCACGCACAAGGCACACACCTATGACGCCTTGCGGCCGCTCCCGAACCTGTTCGTTGCAAGCCCAACGGCGGTTGTTTACTCCCCTGACGGCACATGCAGTGTTTTGGTCAGCCATAACACCAGGCCATCGTCAACCACCACATGCTCGCCTGGACGGACCCAGGAGCCTCCCCGAAATAATCCCCGACCGTCGGGAACGTAGCCACGCCGAACATATAAGCGCTGAGCTGCGCCATAATCGGCATACATGCCCACGCCGATGCCAACCACCGCCGACCGTTCCGCCACGAGTTGTTCCGCGTGCTCCATTAATTGTGTGCCAATGCCCTGCCGCCGAAACTGGGGCAGAACATTGAAGTCGGAGATTTCAGGGATCGCGGTACGTTGAAAAGGCGGATACTCGGGCTGCCAGTTAATGGTTAGGTAGCCCGCGAAGGCGGCGGACAGCCAAGCGACCAGGACTGTACGCCCGCCTGCGCTTTGCTCAGCCAGGTATTGGTAATATTGCGCAGCCGGCTTGTGCCACCCGAGCTCGTTGAACGCAGCCACGATTGGCTCGACGTTGCTCGCTTCGAGCAGCCGAATTTGCAGTTCAACTGTCATGCCGCGCCACGATCCATCACGACCGTTGATGGGACAGACGGTTGCTTGACGTGCGCCGGTCCACCGCCCCGCCTATCCAACAGGCTCAAACACTATCCGCAGCCGGGCATACGTGCCGAAACAGCTACGTTTGGCCCGGTCGCATCGAGATTTGAGCCAGATGTTCCCAGAAGCTGGGATAGGAGACGACCACGCTGTCGGCGTTGGCGATCGTGGTGGTACCTTCCGCGGTTAACGAGGCAACCGCCAGGGCCATGGCCAGCCGATGGTCGCCATAGCTTTCAACTGCCGCGCCATGCAGTTCCCCACCGCCGTCGATCACAAATCCATCTTCCGTCGGCGTTACCGCCGCGCCTAGCTTGCCGAGCTCCGTGGCGACCGTCGCGATGCGGTCACTCTCCTTGGCGCGCAGCTCGGCCGCATCACGCACAACCGTTGTGCCATGCGCATTGGCGGCGGCTACGGCGAGCACAGGTAGTTCATCGATCAGCCGCGGAATCAGGTCGCCGCCGATGGTGGTTGCCGTCAGCGGCCCGCCCCGCACCGTAACATCGCCAACCGGCTCCTGTCCTTCGTTGCGCTGGTTCTGCACACTAATATTGGCACCCATGGCCCGCAGCACATCCAGCGCGCCGGTGCGCGTGGGATTGAGACACACGCCCGTCGTCGTAATTTCCGCCTCGGGATGCATAGCCGCGGCCACCCACCAGAACGTGGCCGACGAAGGATCACCCGGCACCCGCAGTGAAAGCGGATACGGAAAGACCGGATGCGCCGGGGGATACAAAACGATCCGGCCTTGCTCAACCCGCAGATCGATGCCCATGGCCGCCAGCAGCCGCTCGGTATGATCCCGCGAAGCCGTTTTGCCCGTCAGCTCAACTGGACCATCCGCCAGCAAGCCGGCCAGCAACAGCGCGCTTTTGACCTGAGCCGAGGCGACAGTCAGCTCGATTTTGCCTCCACGCAATGGGCGCCCATGCACCGTGAGCGGGGCGCGCTTGCCGCCATCCGCGCCTTCGATCTCCGCACCCAAACGCCGCAGCGGCTCGACCACCCGCAGCATCGGCCGGCTGCGCAGCGATTCGTCGCCGGTGAGCGTTGCGCTGAATGCTTGACCGGCCAGCAAGCCCGTCAGCAGACGAATGGTCGTGCCCGAATTGCCGCAGTCCAGCACGGTTGTCGGCGGCTGAAGGCCACGCAGGCCACGGCCGAAGACCTGCACCTCGTCGCCGTTGCGCTCGATCCGCACGCCCAGGGCCTGCATACAAGCGATCGTCGACAAGCAGTCTGCGCCGGTCAGAAAGTTGGTGATGCGTGCGTTGCCCTCGGCCACGGCATTGAACATCACGACGCGATGCGAAATTGATTTATCGCCGGGAACGGCCAGCGAGCCCCTGAGCCGCGGCACGGCGGTCAAGGCAACCTGTGTTTCTGCCATAAGAAATGTACCAGCCCAACGTCGCCAGCTACCCTGCGCGAGATGCGCCCGTTAGCTGCGACCCCCGGCTATTATGCGTTTGGATCGCCCGTCATCAGCTTATAGCCAAAGCCACGCACCGTGACAAGATATTTCGGATTGGACGGATCGGCCTCGATGCGGTGGCGCAAGCGATACACCAGCGCGTCGATGGCGTTGTAATCGTAAACCTCGTAGTCCCAGACACCCTGCGCAATCTGCTCTTTGCTGAGCACTTCGCCTTTATGTTGATACAACAGATCCAGCAGCTGAAACTCCTTGGCTGTGAGCGGCGGATCGAGCGGCAAGCCCCGCAACACCACTTCCTTGGCTTTGGTGTCGACCCGCAGCTCTTCCTGTGGCTCCAGCACGCGCTGGCGGGCCACCGGCGGCGGTGTGCCCTTCATGGTCGCCTCAGGATCACGAAACACGATCACGGTGTCGCCAATCCACACTTCGTCGTTGTTGCGCAACAGGTATGCTCCCTGGATGCGCTGCCCATTCACAAACGTGCCGTTGGTGCTTTCAAGATCGCGAATATAAAAGCCGACGTCATCTTTTTCAAAGCGGGCATGACGACGCGAGGCCAGCTTATGTTCAATCACCAGGTCGTTGGTCGGATCGCGGCCAATCGTCAGCGTCGGCTGCTCCCACAACACCTCTTGATCATTGCCGACGTTGCGCTGGACAAATAAGGTTGGGATCGGACCAAGCATCTGTATACCTCCAAACGCACGTAGATTATTCTACGTTGTGTAGCATACATAAGAATATGGTAGAATCTCGCGGCGATTGTAGCATATGGCGCAACCCACGCGCGCCTTTTCCGAACGCAGCAGTGCACATGCGCTGCATAGCAGGAGCACCTCGTGCCCGACGCACTTAATGGCCGCCGTCTCGGCAAATATGTGATTCAACAAGAGATCGGGCGTGGCGGCATGGCGCGCGTGTACCGTGGCCTTGACACGGTGCTCCAGCGGCCGGTTGCCTTGAAAGTGCTGGCGCCGAGCCTCAGCGCGGATCCCGAGTTTGCGCGGCGTTTTGAGCGTGAAGCGATCACTGCCGCCAATCTGCGACATCCGGCGATCGTCACGATCTTTGATGTGGGCGAGGCAGACGGGCTCCGCTACATCGCTATGGAGTATATTGCCGGCCGCACGCTGAATGAAGTGTTGCAGGAGCAGGGTCGGCTGGGTGTGCCGCTCACGATTGCGATTGTTGGACCAGTTGCCGATGCGCTCGACTTTGCGCATAGCCATGGCATGGTTCATCGGGACGTCAAGCCCCACAACATCATGATCGATACGGATGGCCGCGTGCTGCTGACGGACTTCGGCATTGCGATCGATCCGGCTGAAAGCGGTGAACGCCTTACCCGCACCGGCATGTTTATGGGCACGCCCGAGTATATCTCGCCGGAGCAGGCCCAGGCCCAGCCCTTGGGTGGCCGCAGCGATATTTACTCGCTCGGCATTGTGACCTATGAAATGCTGGCGGGCCGCGTACCCTTTGAAGGCGCGACACCCCAGCAGATCATGGCGCATGTGTACCAAGCGCCGCCACCCATCACCAGCTTCGACCGCTCCAGCCCACCCGAGCTCGATCAAATCTTTAGCCGCGCGCTGGCCAAGGATCCCAATCAGCGCTTTGAGCGTTCAGCAACCATGGTGGAGGCGCTGCGTTACGTCGCGCGGCGGTACAACATGCCGCCTGCCAGTCGGGAAGAGGTAGCGGCGCTGGCCGTGCCGCGTGGCTCGTCCGCCGGGCAGCCAACCGTTGCCATGCGTACACCGCCCGGCTTGCCTGCCGCGCCCGCGCCACCTGCACAGCGTGGCCCGACAAACCAAGCGCCACCCGCGCCGTTTCCCATTGCCGATGTGTTTGGATCCGCACCAGCCGGTGGGCAGCCACGACCTGCGCCACAGCCGCAACGACCGCCAGCCGCCCAAGCCCCCACGACGCCAATCGCGACCCCTCCCGCCGGCATACCCGCCGGTGGCGCCACGCGAACCGGCCAAGGAGGGCCGCCGCGGGGTCCTGGCAACCGGGGGTATGCGTATCCCGGCAACGACGACCAGTTTGTGCCGCCGCCACGCGTGCCACGGCGGCGAGGCTATGCCGACGACGATGGCTCGAGTGTGCCATGGACATTTCTGGCCCTCGGCGCTGTCGCAGTTGCCGCAATTGTGTTGGCGCTTGTGCTGTTACGGGGCGCGGGTGATGATACGCTGGGCGTGAACAAAGGAACGGCAATAAATCCCTTCGAACCAACCGAGACCATCCTGCCGACAACCACGCCGACGCCTTCTCCAACGTTCGAGGTGCCTACCCAGGTACCGAATCTTTCGCCGCCGCCGGTGGAGGAACTGCCCACAACGGTGACGGCCGATCCGGTGGTTGAGCCGACAGCAACCGCCACTGCGGTACCGACGAGCGAGCCCACGCCGGCGCCATCGTTGGCGCCAACGGCGCTGCCGACTGCCGAGCCCACGCCAACGGAGGTACCAACCACGCCGCCGACGCCGACCGCAACACCAGCGCCCACCGTCACGCCCACGCCGACGATCCAGCCGTCGAGCACGCCGCTGACGTTGCCCACAGCAACGCCACCTCCAACGGGCGTGCCAACGCCAATCGGCGGCAGCCCTACCCTGACCTACTTCGCGGACAATGCGCTGACAGTGCTCGACCAAGTGGGCAACGGCGTTGAAAGTTATCAGCTAAGCTTGACCGACTTTGGCCCCACGTCTTTGTCGCCTGATGGCGCCACGCTGCTGATAGATGCCGTCGATACGCAAACTCGAAGTCGGCAAATTTATGCGATTGACCGTACCCGTAATCGGATAACGCCGCTGACCAGCGGCGAGGGTGATAATTTTCATGCCAGTTGGCGGCCTGACGGCCAGGAAATAGTTTTCACCTCAACTCGTGACGGAAAAGCCGATATTTATGTTATGGATCCGGATGGCAATGGCGTGCGCCTCGTGACACCCGAGCCCGGCGAGCATCAATATCCTTCCTTTTCCCCGGACGGCTCGCGGATTTTGTTCGAGTCGACGCGGGAAGAGCAGCAGTGGGCGTTGTTTACCATGGATGCCCAGGGCGGCTTGGTCACCCGGCTTTCGACGCCCGGCAAAATCTTTAATGATCGGCAGCCGCGCTGGGCCCCCGACGGCGAGCAGATCGTCTTTGTCTCGGACCGCGACCGCTCCAGCGGTGAGTACGAGGTCTATGTGCAGCGGCTGGACGGCAGCGAAAACCAGCGCGTCACCAACTTCAATATCGGCTCGGCGGGTGGTCCGACCTGGTCGCCGGATGGTACGTTGCTGGCATTCTTCTCGAACCAGAACGGCACGAACGATATTTACACGGTGGACAGCACGGGGGGCGAGCCACGCGCAGTGCTGCAAACCGAGGCCGATGAGCGCTGGCCCAGCTGGGGCAGGTAGCTTCGCGCGGCAACATGACAGCTGCACACGGCTTGATGCTGCCCGAAGGATGACTCACAATGGGGGAGTGCATATGACACCACTTGTCGGCATTGTGATGGGTAGCGACTCGGATTATGCGACGATGCGGGGCGCTGTTGAAATCTGCCAGCGCTTTGGAGTGGCCCATGAAGTACGCGTTGTTTCCGCGCATCGCACGCCCGACGACATGGCCGACTATGGTCGGACCGCGCACGAGCGAGGGCTGCGGGTGATCGTGGCGGGAGCGGGTGGCGCGGCCCACTTGCCGGGCATGCTGGCGGCCCACACGCCGCTGCCAGTGATCGGGGTACCCGTACCAATCGGCCAGCTCCAAGGCATGGATGCCCTGCTGTCGATTGTGCAAATGCCTGCCGGCGTACCGGTCGCCGCGGTTGCGATTGGCCAGGCCGGGAATGCTGCCTTGCTCGCCGTCCAGATCCTCGCCACCACTGATGCAGCGTTACAACAACAGCTGCTGGGGTACAAGCGCGAGCTAGCCGATACGTCGCGAGCCAAGCACGCCCAGCTGCAAACAACCCTCGCCCAAGAACCCCGCTAGCGGCTGGCTTCACTCAAATATCGGGTGGCAGCCCATGTCGCCCATGGTTTCATGCTCCATGTTATTAGCACCATCGGCACTACCCAACCCTTAGCGTACAAACTGCTGGCAGGACTCGACACGCGCCTGCCCGGTTGTCTAAACCCGTTCGTCGTCCGCCCGAGCGTACTTGTACGATCAGTACAAAAAGCACTGGTTAAAGTTTGTTTAGCGTGCCCGTAGCGCCATACCGACAATTTTTTTATAGTTCAAGCCAACGGATCCTTAAACTCCCAGTGAGAGTGAGGCAAAAGTATGGCTGCGATACAGGCGCGGTCGCTGCTGAGCTTGAGATGGGCAGCTGGCAGCACGCTGGTAGCTTGACCATGTGTAACATACGCACCGAGTCACAAAAACCAGGCGCGGCACAATTGTAAAGGACAAGGCCACATGACTTCCCAATTGCGAGACTTTCTTGAGCTTCCGTACGATCAACTTGAGGAGCTAAACCTCGAGGCAAAGGCGCAGCGGCTGGCACGGACACCCTTGGACACGATTCGCGAAGACCGGATGCGCTACCTGACCGACGAAAAGCGTATCAAGGCCGTTACGGTCTGCTTTCCCAACCTTGAGGGTCGGCTGCACACACTTGATTACGACAAAAAGTTCTTGCTCGAATCGGCCGATAACCTGACCTTCGACGGCTCCTCAATTCGTGGATTTTCGCAACAATCCGAGTCGGATCTGCGCCTGGCGATCGACTGGTCGGCCTTTTATTGGCTACCTTCCGATATTTTCGGTCCCGGTAAAGTGCTGGTCTTTGGCGATGTGCTGGAGCGGGATGGAGCGCCGTATTCGGCCGATATTCGCTCACAACTGAAAGCCTATACGACGGAGCTGTTCAACCGGGATGGGACCATATGCAACGCGGCTAACGAGATCGAAGGCTTTCTGTTCCGCGGCCGTGATGCAGAGCAGCGCTACAACGAGACGGGCCAGTTCGAGGTTGTCAATACCGGCGGTTATTACAGCTCGCTGCCGGGCGATCCGCTCCGCTTGTTTATCGATGCCGCGGCCGAAGCGCAGCGCGCCATGGGCTTTGGGAATGAAAAGGATCATCCCGAAGTTGCTCCCTCCCAGTTCGAGATGAACTACTCGTACAGCGAGGCAACCGTTGCCGCCGACCAAGTTCTGCTGTACAAGCTGATCTGCCGCCAGCTGGCTCATAAGCTGGATATGACCGCCTGCTTCCTGCCTAAGCCGCTGACGGGCGTTAACGGCTCCGGGATGCATACCAATATCTCGCTGGCACGCAACGGTGCCAACCTGTTCTACGATGCCAAAGGCCGCGAAGGTTTATCGTCTTTCGGCTGGGACTTTGTGAACCGGATCCTGGCCAATGCCCTGGATATTTGTCTGGTGTTGAACCCCAGCGTCAACTCGTATCGGCGTTTGGATCCGCATTTCGAGGCGCCGAATCAGATCAAAGCGTCGGCGATCGACCGCGGCTCGATGGTCCGTATTCCCCTGGGTAACTCGCGCTCCGCTCGGATCGAAGTCCGCTCGATCGCGCCGGATGCCAACCCGTACATGGCGATCTATACGATTCTGCGGACCGGGCTCGAAGGGCCGCTGTCCGGACAGCCCGACAGCCATCGCTTTCTGCCCGACAACATCTACGACGCCCTGCAGTCGTTCCAAGAAAGCCAATTCGCCGCGCAGGTATTGGGCGAGTCCGTGCAGCAGCGCTATGCCGACCTTAAAGCGGCTGCCGCGGATCGCAGTCCGCGCAAGCTAGGCACGTTGATCAAGCGAGCCGAGGTCCAATTCCACCACGAGGTAACCAACCAGTTTTTGTGGAGCCAGTTCTAAGGCACAGGGCGCAATGGATGCGGTGTACGCTTGGCGCAGCGCGTCAGGTACAACAACGGAGTCTAGGCGATGCAGCCTTCACCATTTTTGGTGAAGGCTGTTGTTTTAACCTCAAAGGAGCAGGCATGGACGCGATTAATGGAGCCGATATCGCGTGGGTACTGATATCGGCCGCGCTCGTGATGTTGATGACACCAGCACTGGGACTCTTCTACGGCGGCCTTGTGCGGCAGAAGAACGTTTTGTCAACGATCATGCACAGCTTCTTTATGCTCGCGCTGATCAGCGTGCAGTGGGTCTTATGGGGCTATAGCTTGGCGTTCGGCCCGGACAAAGGCGGCTTGATCGGCGGGCTGGAGTACGTTGGTCTCGCAAATGTCGGCGCAGAGCCCAACGCCACCTATGCCGCCACGATTCCACACCAGGCCTTTATGGTCTACCAGATGATGTTTGCGATTATCACGCCAGCGCTGATCTCGGGCGCGTTCGCCGAGCGCAAACGCTTCAAGTCATTCGCAATCTTTTCGCTGCTGTGGGCCACGCTGGTATATGCGCCGGTTGCCCACTGGGTATGGGCCGATGGCGGCTGGATTCGCAAGCTTGGCGCGCTTGATTTCGCCGGCGGAACCGTGGTCCATATCACGTCGGGTGTATCGGCCCTTGTGTGCGCGCTGGTGCTGGGCAAGCGGCTCGGCCATGGTGAAGAACCGATGGAGCCGCACAACGTAACCATGACCGTGATCGGTACGGCGCTGCTCTGGTTCGGCTGGTTCGGCTTCAACGCCGGCAGCGCGCTGGGTGCCAACGGGCTGGCGGTCAACGCCTTTATCACGACCAACACAGCCGCGGCGATGGCTACCCTGACCTGGATGACCGCCAGCTGGATTCGCCATCAGCGGCCAAGCGTGCTGGGCGCGACTGCGGGCGCGGTTGCCGGCCTCGTCGGCATCACGCCAGCCGCCGGATTTGTCACGCCGATGGCCGCGATTGTGATTGGCTTCGCGGCCGGCCTGGGCTGCTTCCTCGCCGTCGAGTTCGTGGTGCGCCGCCGTGTAGACGATGCGCTGGATGTGTTTGGCGTGCATGGTGTGGGCGGTATCATCGGCGCGCTGCTTACGGGCGTGTTTGCCTCCAAGGCGGTAAACAGCGCTGGCGTCGATGGGTTGGTGTATGGCAATCCCGGTCTCCTTGGCATCCAGGCGCTGGCCGTTGTGGTCGTGGCCCTGTATGCCGCGGCGATCACCTGGGGACTGCTGAAGCTTATCGACGTGGTCTGGGGTGTGCGCGTCACCGTGGATGAGGAGCGGACCGGCCTGGACATGACACAGCACGGCGAGCCCGCGTACCAGATGTAATGACGGATCGGCCAATCCTTGTTTGTGTAAAGGGAGGAAAATTATGGAACTGATCATCGCGCTTGTGCTGTTCGTCGGCCTTATCGCGAGCTGGCTGCTGTTGCCGGGAACGACCTCATCAAAGGAAGCCGTCGCGGAGTCTGCGGCTCATACTGCGCACTCCGACCCTCATGGTGTTGTTCAGCAGCCGGCATAGTCTCGCCTGAAACACATCGCCGAACTCCGGCACCATCGTTATCTAACCATTACATTGCCGTCTCCAGCCACCCGGCTGGAGACGGCGTGTCGCTTGGGCCTCAACGAATCTTGTTGTTTTGCTTGAATTTCGCTCTTGACAAATTCTTGACCATCGAGTATCCTCCAAACCGTTATACGGAGTTGGCATGTCGATCACGTCCTACCAACTGAATAGCAAAAAAAGCGTAAGCAAAAAAGGCCGGACCATAGCGTCTGGTTAGAGCTGCTTACGCGTCAAAACACCCTTGACACAGCCGCCTGACCAGAGATGGTCGGGCGTTTTTTATTGCCATCGAATCAACAACCGACGAGGAATTAACCATGCTTACCTACACACTTTGCTCGAAACGCCTGTTCACGACTGATCACCCGTCCGTCCTTGATCATCGGTATTGCAGGAGCAGGCAGCATGTTTGGCACAATCAGGAACGTTCAGATCGTCGACAGCACCCTGCGCGAGGGTGAGCAGTTTGCCTCGGCAAACTTCACGTCGGAGCAAAAGATCGAGATTGCCCAGGCCCTGGCTGCCTTTGGCGTCGAATACCTTGAGCTTACCTCGCCTATCGCCTCACCCCAAAGCGAGCGCGACCTGCGCGCCGTCGTCGACCTCAATCTTGCCAGTCGCATTCTGACTCACACCCGCTGCAACGTGGGGGACGTTCGCCGCGCCATCGACTGTGGCGTGCACGGCATCAACCTGCTGTTTGGCACCTCAGCCTGGCTGCGCGACGCCAGCCACGGTCGCAGCATTCAACAGCTGCTGGACGAAGCCATCATGGCGATCCGAATGGTGCAGGAGGCTGGCCTGGAGGTGCGCTTTTCGTGCGAAGACGCCTTCCGCACCGAGCCCGCCGACCTGCTGCGCATCTACACTGCTATCGACGCGCTCGGCGTTGATCGGGTAGGCATCGCCGACACGGTTGGCATCGCGACACCACGGGACGTCGAACGGCTGGTTGGGCTGGTCCGGGCTGCAACGCGCTGTGACATCGAGTTCCATGGCCACAACGATGGAGGGTGCGCCATCGCCAACGCTCACGCCGCGCTGGAAGCCGGTGCCACCCATATCGACACCACGGTGCTGGGCATTGGCGAGCGGAATGGCATCGCATCGCTTTCCGGCCTGATCGCCCGGCTGTACCTGTCTGATCCCTCACTCGTGGCCCAATACCAGCTAGCCCAGCTCGCCGACCTCGACACGCTTGTGGCCGATATCGTCGGCGTCAGCATTCCCTTCAACGCCTGCATCACCGGTGATACGGCATTCACGCATAAGGCTGGGCTGCACACCAACGCCGTGCTGCGCAATCCCCACGCCTACGAGGCGCTTGACCCGGCAGCGTTTGGCCGCACGCGCGCTATCTTGCTCGGCCATCGCCTGGCTGGTCGCAATGCCATTGCTCAACGCGCCCGGAGCTTGGGCCACGAGCTGAGCGATGACCAGTGCCGCCAGCTGACGCAGCAGCTTAAAGCCCGCGCAGACGCGCAGCCGCTTTCCGACGCCGAGGTCGATGCCCTGATCTGCGCGTGTGCGCAGGCGCACGCAAATGGACGCGCTGACACCAGCGGTCCTTTGCAGATTGCCATCGCCCAATAGTACGCCGGGCAGCGCCGCCCTTGATGACGAGCTTGATCATTGCCATTGCATGATGAGGAACAGCATGTCGCAAACACTTTCGGAGCAAATTATTTCGCGCGCCGCCGGCCGGTCAGTACAGGCCGGCGAGGTAGTCACCGCCCAGATCGATCTGGCCATGATTCATGACAGCATCGCGCCGAGCGTGATCCGCATCCTGCACGAGGAGCTGGGCGCGACGCAGGTCTGGGACGTCAACCGCATTGCCGTCGCCATCGACCATGTCGCGCCGGCCGCGACACCCCAAACCGCCGACGCCCAAAACAAGCTGCGGGGCTGGGTCCGGCAGCAAGGCATACCCAACTTCTTTGACGCCGGCCGTGGTATCGCCCATCAGGTGCTGATCGAGGAAGGACTTGCTCGGCCGGGGATGCTGATTGTGGGCTCCGACTCGCACTCCACCGCCTATGGCGCTGTTGGAGCGCTCGGTACCGGCATGGGCGCAACCGATATTGCGCTTGCGCTGGCCACCGGACAGACCTGGCTGCGCGTGCCGGAGACGATTCGGGTTCAGGCGCATGGCCAGCTGGGGACGGGGGTGACGGCCAAGGATGTTGCCCTGAAGCTAGCCCGTGAGCTGCGGGCCGACGGCGCGACCTACCAGGCAATCGAATACCATGGCTTCGACAGCTTCACGCTTGGCCAGCGCACCACGCTGACCACTATGGCCATCGAGGTCGGCGGCAAGGCCGGTATCGTACCACCCCATGGCCTTGCCGCAGCCGACGCGCCTCCATGGCTTGCCCTCAGTGACCATGCGACCTATAGCCGCACCATCGACATCGATTTGGACAACCTCGACCCTCAGATCGCGGCGCCTAACTACGTGGATAACGTCGTCGACCTGCGTGATGTCGGACGGGTCAACGTCGACGTGGTGTACCTGGGCACATGCACCAATGGCCGCTACGAAGATTTGGCCGCGGCAGCGCGTATTCTGCGGGGCCGGCGTGTCGCCCCAGGGGTACGCATGATGGTTGTGCCCGCATCCAGTGAAGCACTGCAGCTCGCGGTCGCGGACGGCACCCTGGCGACGCTGCTGGCGGCCGGCGCGACATTAGGAACCCCTGGCTGTGGCGCGTGTATCGGCCGACACATGGGCGTGCTTGGCTCAACCGACGTATGCCTATTTACCGGCAACCGTAATTTCCGCGGCCGGATGGGCCATCCCGAAGCCCAAATTTACCTGGGCTCGCCCGAAGTGGCTGCCGCGACCGCCGTGGCAGGCTATATCGCCGACCCACGGACAATTAGCGACCAAGCAGTAACCGACGACGGCCGCTGGGCAACCGTTCTGCAAGCATAATCAAGCACTGGAGGCTTTCCTTATGGCACGTGTTTGGCGCTTCGGCGCAGATGTTAATACCGATCAGATTGTTCCCGGCCGCTTCGCCCCGTATGTGACCAGCGAGGCCGAGCTGCGCAAGTACCCGTTTATCGAGGCCCGGCCCGAGTTCGCCCCCTCGGTGCAGCCCGGCGATGTGATTGTGGCGGAGCGCAACTTCGGCTGTGGCTCATCCCGCGAGTACGCGCCGCAGGCGCTCAAGCTGGTCGGCATCGGCGCGATCATCGCGCCCAGCTTTGCCCGCATTTTTTACCGCAACGCGCTCAACCTCGGCATTCCGCTCTTTGAAGCCGACCTCCCGCAGCTGAGCGACGGCATGGAGTTGGAGCTAGATGTTGGGCAGGGACGGCTGCAGGTCGGCGGCGATACCATTCAACTGCCGCCACCGCCCGCCTGGATGCAGGAAGTTTGGAACATCGGCGGCATCGTGCCCTACTTCCGCACCTATGGCCGTTTCCCAGGAGAGGCCGCGTCATGACCTACCAGATCGTGCTGCTGCCGGGCGATGGCATCGGCCAGGAGGTGATTCCGGCCGCCCACGCTGTGCTGGAGGCAACCGGGCTCGACGCCCACTTCGCTACCTGGCCCATCGGCTGGGATTGCTTCGAACGCGAAGGCGCTGCACTGCCGACAGAGACGCTGGCAGCTGTGCGCGGCGCGGACGCAGCTTTGCTGGGGGCCGTGAGCTCGCCTTCGCGCCGGGTAGCCGGCTACACCAGTCCGGTGGTCGGGCTGCGGCGCGCGCTGGATCTGTACGCCTGTGTTCGTCCGGTGCGCACGCCACCCTTGCCGGGCGCGCGTCCCAACGTCGACATGGTGGTGGTACGGGAAAACAGTGAGGGCTTGTACGTCGGGCAGGAGGAGCGGCAGGGCGACACAGCGATCGCTCGCCGCGTCATCACCCGACATGGCAGCAGCCGGATCACGGGCTGGGCTTTGCGCTACGCCCGGCAGCATAATCGCCGCCGGATCACGCTGGTGCATAAGGCGAATGTGCTGCGCGAAACATGCGGCCTGTTTCGTGAAACGGCGCTCGAAGTTTTGGTTGAGGCAGGCGTGATGGAGGTGGACGAGCTGCTGATCGATACGGCGGCTTACCAGCTGGTACGCGCGCCCGAGCGCTTCGACATGATCGTCACAACCAATCTGTTTGGCGACATTTTGTCCGACGCGGCGAGTGCCTGGGGCGGCGGATTGGGACTCGCGGCTTCCGCTAACCTCGGGGAGCATGGCGCAGTGTTAGAGCCGGTCCACGGCTCCGCGCCTGACATCGCGGGCCGGGGAATTGCTAATCCGCTCGCGGCGATTGGAGCCGCGGCCCTGCTGCTGGATCATCTGGGCGAGAGCGAGCGTGGTGAGCGCGTTCGGCAAGCCGTGGACGCAACACTGCGTGCGGGAGTGTGGACGCCCGATCTGGGCGGCACGGCGACCACCGCTGATGTAACGAATTATGTCATTGCCCAGCTGGCATGACATACCAAACCTAATATTTATGAAGGAGATACGCACATGAACTGCCCAGAATGTGACGCGACGTTGAACCTGGAGCCGACCCTGATCGAAGGCGAGCTTGTGCCGTGCCCCGACTGTGGCGCCGAGCTGGAAGTGGTCTCGGTTGATCCACTGGAGCTGGCCCTGGCGCCCGAAATCGAAGAGGACTGGGGCGAGTAGCCCGCTAACATTGCCGATTGGGAGATGTGCCGTAGGTTGGAGCACTGTTTACGTACCCCAAACGGCACATCCGGCATCGAGAACAGGTGAAATATGCGTCTAGGCATTTTGTGTTCACGCATCCGGGTTGAGGAAAAGCTGCTGCTGGCCGAGCTTGACCGGCGCGGCGTCCAATATCAACGGATCGACGACGGCGGGCTGGTGCTGGACTTGCAGCAGCGGGAGCTGCCCTTTGACGTTGTGCTGGAGCGCTCCATCTCGTTTGGGCGCTCGCTGTATACCTTGCAGGTGCTCGAAGCGCGGGGGGTCCGCTGCATCAATCGTCCGGCCGTGGTAGAAACCTGCGGCGACAAGCTGCGCACAACCGAGGCCTTGCTGCGCGCCGGCGTTCCATCACCGCGCACGCTGCTGGCCTTCACGCCGGAGTCCGCGCTCCAAGCGATAGAGCAGCTCGGCTATCCGGCCGTGCTCAAGCCGGTCGTCGGCTCGTGGGGCCGCATGGTGTCGCGCGTGAACGACCGGGATGCGGCCGAGGCCCTGCTGGAGCACCTGGATGTGCTCGGCTCATGGCAGCAGCATGTGTATTACGTGCAAGAGTTTGTGCGCAAGCCCGGCCGTGACATTCGGGTGTTCGTGGTGGGCGACGAGCCGATTTGCGCAATTTATCGCACCAGCGAGCACTGGATCACCAACACGGCGCGCGGTGGTCGCGCGAGCAATTGCCCGGTTGACGGCCCGGTTGGCGATCTGGCACTGCAAGCCGCCCGCGCGGTTGGTGGCGGTATCCTGGCGATTGATTTGCTGGAAACGGCCGATGGCGAACTGCTGGTCAACGAAGTCAACCACACGATGGAATTTCGCAATTCGATTGATACCACCGGCGTGAATATTCCCGCGCGGATGGTGGACTATATCTTGAACCCCAACATCGCGCACCAGGCGGCGCACGCGCAGCCCTGGCTAGCGGTTGATGCATAGGGGCAAGGAGCTTTTTCATGATTCGTGTTGCTATCGCGGGCGCGTCGGGCTATGTTGGCGGTGAGCTGCTGCGCATGCTGCTTCAACACCCCGCCGCCGAGGTCGTCCAGGCAACCTCGGAGCGCCGCGCCGGTCAATTTGTGCATGGAGCACATCCCAATCTGCGCGGCCACACCGACCTGCGCTTCACGCCGCTGCGCGAGCTGGCCCCCTGCGATGTGCTGATCCTGGCGCTGCCCCATGGCCACGCCGCCCAGCATATCGAGCACTACGCCGGCCTCGCGCCGCGGATCATCGACTGCTCAGCGGATTTTCGGCTCCGCGATCCGGAAACCTATGCCCGCTGGTATGGCGCCGAGCACGCCCAGCCGGAGTGGCTCAGCCGTTTCGTCTACGGCCTGCCTGAGACCAACCGGGATGCTATTCGCACGGCCCAGTTTGTGTCGGGCGTGGGCTGCAACGCGACGGCGGTAAACCTGGCACTGCGGCCATTGGTGGAAGCTGGACTGCTGGATCGCGCGCGGCCGATCATCGCCGAGGTCAAGGTCGGCTCATCGGAAGGCGGCGACGAGCCGAACGAGGGCAGCCACCATCCGGAGCGCTCGCATGTGGTGCGCTCGTATGCTCCTGTTGGCCACCGGCACACGGCGGAGGTTCAACAAACTTTGGGTGTGGACAACGTCCACCTGTCGATCACTGCGGTCGAGCTGGTGCGCGGCGCATTAGCTACCTGCCACGCCTGGCTCGCCCAGCCCGCGACCGACCGCGACCTGTGGCGGGCGTATCGTGGAACGTACAGTGCGGAGCCGTTCGTCCGGATCGTCAAGGAGCGGAGTGGCGCATACCGGCTGCCAGAGCCCAAGATTTTGGCCGGCAGCAACTACGCCGACGTGGGCTGGGCGCTGGACGAGCAGACCGGGCGGGTCGTCGCGATCGCGGCGCTCGATAACTTGCAAAAGGGCGCGTCAGGCACGGCCGTGCAATGCCTGAACCTGATGCACGATTTGCCCGAAACAATGGGCTTAGACAGCATCGGCTTGCATCCGGTGTAGAGCGGAGAATGATCATGTTTGTGCTCAAGATTGGCGGCGCTGCCGGCCTGGACCACGAGGCGCTGTGTCAGGACATTGCTGCGCTTTGGCGCTCTGGCGCGCAGCTGGTGATTGTGCATGGCGGCTCGGCCGACACGGATGCGCTCGCGCAACAGCTAAACCATGCGCCTCGGACCATCGTTACGCCGTCCGGACACCACAGTCGCTACACCGACCGACAAACCCTGGAAATTTTTGCGATGGCAACAGCCCGGCTCAACCGGCTGCTGGTTGAGCGCTTGCAGCAGCTCGACGTGCCCGCCTTTGGCATGTCGGGCGTCGATGGACGGCTGCTTCAGGCCCGGCGAAAAGCGACGTTGCGCAGCGTCGAGGATGGCCGGGTACGCATCATTCGCGACGATTGGACCGGTAGCGTAACCGGTGTGAACAAGGCGCTGCTGCGCACACTGCTGACGGCCGGCTACCTACCGATTATCGCGCCATTGGCGATCAGCGATGGGGGCGAGATGGTCAACGTCGACGGCGACCGGGCAGCCGCCGCCATTGCGGGAGCGCTACAAGCCGAAACACTGGTGCTGCTGTCGAATGTCGCGGGCCTGATGCGCAATTTCCCGGATCCGACCACGGTTGTTGCCCAGCTATCACAGGCTGAGCTTGCAGCCGCAGGGGAATGGGCCCAAGGCCGGATGAAAAAGAAGCTGATGGGCGCACAGGAAGCACTCTCCGCGGGCGTAGGCACCGTTGTCATCGGAGATGGACGGCGGGCCACGCCGCTTCAAGATGCGCTGGCGGGCCACGGGACGACGATCAGCGCGGCAGGCGTTCAGCAGCCCGCACTTGCGGCAGTCGAGGCTCACGCATGACCACCAGCGCAACAATTGACTACCAGACATTGGAAGCGCAGCACAGCTCAGGCGTGTACGCAAAGCGGCCACTAACAATTGTGCGGGGCAGCGGCGCTACGCTTTGGGATGACGCCGGCCGCGCCTACATCGACTGTGCGGCGGGCCACGGCGTGGCCAATCTCGGCCACTGCCACCCACGGGTTGTGGCCGCAATTCAAGCGCAGGCGGCCACGCTCCTTACCGCCCAAGAAGCGCTCTTCAACGACCAGCGCGCACTGCTGCTTGGCGAGCTGACGGCGATGTTGCCGGCTGGTCTTGACCGCCTTTTTTTGTGCAACTCGGGCGCCGAAGCCGTCGAGGCCGCGCTCAAGTTTGCCCGCCTAGCGACCGGACGGACCGGCGTGGTCGCTACGATGC
This sequence comes from bacterium, assembly GCA_016781505.1. Lineage (GTDB taxonomy): Bacteria > Chloroflexota > Chloroflexia > Chloroflexales > Kallotenuaceae > LB3-1. The sequence continues at coordinate 5,772 of JADDQF010000001.1, read as the reverse complement.
GCGGCTTCCATGGCCGGACCTTTGGGGCGCTCAGTGCTACCTGGGAAGCGCACTATCGCGAGCCGTTTCAGCCACTCGTGCCCGACTTTGCGCACGTGCCCTACAACAACCTGGCGGCGCTCGACGCCGCGATCACAACAGATACGGCCGCCGTGCTGCTCGAAGTTATCCAGGGTGAAGGAGGCGTGCGCCCGGGCAGCGCCGAATTTCTACGCGGCGCGCAGGCACTCTGCCGCGAGCGGGGCGCGCTGCTGCTGATCGACGAAGTGCAGACCGGCTTTGGCCGCACCGGCCGATTGTTTGCGTGCGAGCATCACGCGTTAGAGCCCGACATGTTGGTGCTCGGCAAGGCGATTGCGGGCGGCGTGCCGATGGGCGCCGTTGCACTCGGTCAGCGTGTTGCCAACATTACGCCCGGAACACATGGCTCGACCTTTGGCGGAAATCCCCTCGCCTGTGCTGCTGCACGGGCAACCTTGGCCGTGATACAGGCAGAAGGTCTCGTGGCACAGGCGGCCGCAAAGGGTGCCTGGCTGCTCGATCAGCTGGCGGCGCTTCCAACACAACGTGTGCGTGAGGTGCGGGGTCGCGGACTGATGGTCGGGATAGAGCTACGCGAGCGCGCAGCGCCCTATCTGCAGCGGCTGCAAGAGCGCGGAATCCTCGCCCTGCCGGCCGGACCAACGGTGATCCGCCTGTTGCCACCACTGGTGATCAGCACCGAGCAGCTAGCGAACGTGGTGCAAACGCTCAACGAGGTGCTCCAATGATGGACGTTGAAGCGCAGGCGCAGCCCAATGCAGCCCAGGCCATCGGGAACACAACGGATGAGCTGCAAATAGATGCGATCCAGCCTAGCGCTGAAGCTGCGCTGGAGCTACTGGAAGGTCTCGTACGTATCCCAAGCATTTCCGGTGTCGAGGGCGCCGCGGTACGCTGGCTGGTCGAGCGCATGGCCGAGCTCGGTTTTCACGCCTACGTCGACGAGGTGGGCAACGCGGTGGGCGAGATTGGCGTGGGACGGCCTGAAACGGTCCTGCTAGGCCACATCGACACGGTGCCTGGCGATGTACCGGTGCGCGTTGCAGATGGGCGACTGTATGGCCGCGGCACGGTTGACGCCAAAGGACCACTCGCAACCTTTGTGATGGCCGCAGCACGGGTAGCCCAACAACATGTGCCGGGCCGGATCGTGATCGTTGGCTGTGTGGAAGAAGAGGCACCATCATCCAAAGGCGCGCATGGTGTGGTTGATCGGTACGCGCCGGATACCTGTATTGTGGGTGAGCCCAGCGGGTGGGACCGCGTCACGCTGGGCTATAAGGGCTCGCTCCGGGTACGCGGCGACGTTGCGGTGCCCTGCGGGCACTCAGCTCATGCTCGGCAAACCGCGGCCGAACGGATGGCGGCATGGTGGCAGCACCTTCAAAGCTATGCCCACACACTTAATTCTGGTCGCAGGCGTATGTTTGATCAGCTGCAGCCGACCTTGCTCCAGCTCAACAGCGGCAGCGATGGGCTTCAGGAATGGGCCAGCGCCGAGATCAGCGTGCGCCTGCCAGCGACGGTCGAGCCGGCAGCGCTTGCCAGCACCCTGCAGGAGTGGGACGCCCATGTTGAGATAACGGTTCTAGGTGCGACACCAGCCTTTGAGTCCGAGCGGCACGTCCTGCCGGCGCGAGCGCTCAGTCGGGCGCTCCGACAGCAAGGCATCCAGCCCCGATTGGCGGTCAAGACGGGCACCGCGGATATGAACATCGTCGGGCCGGCGTGGGGCTGCCCAACCGTTGCGTATGGGCCGGGCGATGCCGCGCTTGACCATACGCCGGATGAGCATATCGTGCTCGACGATTACCTCCGAGCGATCGATGTACTGGAAGCAGCGTTGAAGTTCCTGCACAACGTCGATCACTAACCAGACAGGAGCCAGTCGAGTTACGACTGGCTCCTGTGTGTTGCCTGAATCTTGGTCGACGCCTTCGCACCTAGCCTCGCTGGCGTTGCTGGTCACGTTGGCTCCGCTTCTGGTCAAGCACCTGGCGACGAAGCTCTCGCAGTGCCTGGTCAAAAACCTTCCGGAAATCATTGCCTTGCTCGTGACTCACCACCATATGGCCTGGGAGTGATAGTCGTAGCTGCACTTCCAGAACGTTGGAATTGCCGCCATCCTCCACAATCACCCGCAGCAAAAGATCGTCAGGGTAGTCGTCGACGATCGGCGCGAGTTTGGCGACCTCTTCATCCAAAAATGACGTGATGGCATCCGTTGTTGTGAACGTGTTGCTGCGATTGGTTACCTCGTAATACATGGTTGTCTCCTTCGCCTTCCGGCTACACATATCTACGTCGCTTCGATATGGTGCGCTTGTAGTCCAGGGCTGGATGTATCAAGGGGAGTGCCAAGCTTCAATGGTTTTAGGCTTCAGATGTACCGCTTGGACGGCGTTGTTCTTCCACAAGCGCAGACACTGATCTTTGGGACCTACAAAGGAACGAGTCATTCAACATCTCCGCATTGCTGGAAGCAACCTCGCGCGTTTTGCCCCATTACAAGCTACACACCCCTCCTACGCGACGTATCAAGCCGTGCTTCACGCTGCTAACAGCTCACGATCGGAGTAATCCTTGTAGAATGCTTTGCGCAGGTTACCCGGACTTGGTTACGTCAACGGGAAGCTTGTGTTGGCAAACTATTTGCTCAACGCGCGCTCAGTATAGATTGAATGTGGAATGTTTTGATGAATAATCGGTCCCATCCGCTGCCGGCCTGTGACGACGCACCCCAAAAAACAGCGCCCAGCGTGATCTCTTTGTTGCCTACATTGCGCAAAAAAAGGCTGGGTGGACGTACCTCCAGTGCATATCAGCTTCGGCTGTTTCGGCAACCACCGGCTGTGCTGGCGCGTTGCCTTGAGCTGGGGGTACAGCTCGTCATATTAAGCGCCGTCGTTGTCGCCCTGCTGTGGCCAAGTGCCATACAGCCTCATGTGTTGCCCGCTGCATTCACCATGAGCGATCTCATGATCAGCCATGGCCCGAGCGCACTGGTGATCAAGGAGGCAGTGGCTGCAGGACAAGACCTGCCGCTGTGGAATCCGGTCTTTGGCGGTGGTCGTCCGCTCGCAGCCGATCCACTAGCCGCGTTATGGTATCCGGCGACCCATCTGGTCCATCTGGTTGACCTCCGAACCTATTTTCTTGTGCTGCTAGCCGGACACCTGTTGCTCGCGGGGCTTGGTGCGTTAGCCCTCGGCCGGATTGCGCTCCGTCTTTCACCCCTAGCCGGTTTAGTCGTCGGGCTATCGTTTATGGCTACGCCCCGGCTGATCGCACATCTTGGGGCAGGACACGTCACCATGGTTCAAACGGTGGCCTGGCTGCCCTGGGTTGCGCTTGCTGCGTGGGGCACCCTCCACGCGCCGGCCCGCTGGCTGATTGCATGTGCCGTTAGCCTTGCTCTATTGCTGCTGGCTGGCCATCCGCAGCTTGCGTACTATGGCTGCTTGATGACCGCGGGCATTGCCGCCTGGCAGCTGGTCCGCCGCTGGCAGGTAGCAGGACGAAGGGGTGTAATGACCGCGGTCGCTGGGCTGGTGTTTGCCGGCGTGCTTGCCGGAATGCTGGCAGCAGTCCATCTCCTGCCGCTGATCGAATTTACCCTGCATTCCACCCGCCAGCACAGCGTCGAGACCCAAGACGCGCTGAGCGTGGCAACGTTTTTGCAGGCACTGCTGGGAGTGCGCTCGGCAAACACACCTGTGCTCCATGAAACGCTCTTCGAGCCGGGTCTTGGCGTGCTGGGACTAGCCGTGCTCGGTTTCACGCTGCGTCCGCGTACGGGCCTGCCGCTCCTGCTTGGCGTTGGTCTGGTGGCGGCATTGGCGCTGGGTGTTTCGTCTCCGGTCTATCAATTGGCGGCGTGGCTGTTGCCGGGCTTTGACGGATTTCGCGGCTTGGCGCGGATCTGGTTCATCGGGCTGCTAGGCATTGCGCTGCTCGCAGGTCTTGGCGCTGAAACACTGCTTGTGGCCTTCCAGCGCAGCAAACAGCGCGGGGCACTCCCAGCGGTCTTAGGGGGCGTTTTCTTGCTGATTGTGAGCTTGGCGCAGGCTACGCAAGGCTTGGCGCAGCTTGGAGACGTTCACACAGCGATGCAGCCGCAGTCGGTGGATCGCGCAGCCGTGGAGCTAGCGGGTTCCGGCCGGATCTACGGCGTTCAACGCAATATGCCCCAAATTGTCGCGGCGCAACTCCACGCTCGGCTGGCCGACGGTTGGGATCCCTTGTTGATCGAGCCGTACGTCCAGTTCATGCAGCGAGCCGGAGGATACACGTTTGCGGGCTATCAGCTATCGGTTCCGCCGTTCGAGGTGTACGATCCCGGGTATCCGACGTCGCGCAAAGCCCAGCCAGAGGGAGCGCTGCTGGGTCTGCTCAATGTTGAGGTCGTTCTATCGCGGCACCGACTGCGCGATCCTGACCTCGTACGCGTGAACTATCTGGGCGAAACGTTTATCTACCGCAATCGAGCGAACGCGGGCCCGGCATTTCTGGTGGCGGAGACCACCAATGGCACGCCTCCGACCATCGATCAGATCGAGCACCTTGCAGCACCCGTGCATGTCCAAGAACAGCAAGCCGAGCGGCTGACTGTGCGCGTCACAGCGCCAAAGGGTGGCTGGCTCGTGGTCGGCGCGCCGGCATACCCTGGGTGGACCGCACAGCTGGATGGACAAGTCGTGCCACTCCGTTCAATTGAAGGCGTACTGCCTGCCGTACAGGTCGGACCGGGAACCCATCAATTAACCTACGTCTACACCCCGTCCACGGTTCGCATCGGCAAAATATTGGGCATCTGTGGACTGAGCCTGGCCAGCGGGTGGCTCGTTGGCTACCTACTTCTGCCTATCCGGCGCCGCCGACCCAATCCATTCGCTCGCAGCAGCGAGCAGTTGTAGAGCGTGGGCGGCGCAAACAAATTGTGTTTGGATCCACCCGTGCTGGTCACCACGGATACCATCTCGGTCTCCAAGTGGCTCAGACAACGCGCTACATCGCCATCTACGTCGGCTGCTGCTACAAATCATTTTGCACGGCTGTGGCCAGCGGTGTTGGTAGATCATCGATGCTGCGCATATTCTTTTCCTGCCGATACACGCCCAGGCCTGCGTCGCCCTTGGCTTCGGCCCACCGCGGCAGCGTATCGCGCTGGCCGACATACTCCATCAACGGCACGCCAAAGCCACAGGAGCTTTGCACTCGACTAATATTGGCACGGATAATCTGGCGGGCACCGGGATGCGCGGGAAAGAGCGGGCGCAGCTCCGACCACGCGGCATCATCGGGCAAAATCGTGGCAGCATGTCCATACAACCGCACAATCTTGGGCGCTCCGGCAAACGTACAAAACATAAAGGTGATGCGGCCGTTCTCGGCGATATGTGCCGAAGTCTCGTTGCCGCTGCCGGTCAAATCAAGATAGGCTACCTGCAACGGCCCTAAAATTTGGAAGCAGTCCAAGCCTTTGGGCGACACATTGATATGCCCATCCGCAGCCAGTGGTGCCGTGGCCACGAAGAAGAGGGGTTGCGCCATGATCAGTGCACGCAAATCCGCGGTGATGGTGGGATGTGTTTGAGCCATTCGTGTTCCTTGCGTCAACCGTGTTGGGCGTTGTGCGGGCAGGCTTGGCTAGCTTTCAAAGCAGAACATTGGCTATGGTGGGTTGCCTAGTGCATGATCAAGCAGCCTTATCGGGAATAACGAGATGCG
>JADDQF010000126.1 GCA_016781505.1 bacterium | reverse complement strand
CTAGTTCCCTGTGGGAACGATGAAACTTACGCGCTCAGCGGCGCACCCAGATAAAGAAGCCGTCCCAGCCGGCCACCTCGGCCTCGCGCGCAAGCTCAGCCAGTGCGCGCGGATCGCCAAAGTCGCCAAAGGCCGGTAGATTCACACCGTACTGCATAGCGCGCTCCTGTTTGTGGCAGAGCTTTCGGGACAGCGTACCAGCCCATTGTGACAGCTACGGCCACAATTCAATCCTGCCAGCGATATCGCTTATCTCAATTGACCACCTGATCGGCTCTGCTATAATTTGCCAGCCCCACGTTCGTAACGGAACTAAGCTACCAATGAAGGGCGCATGGCAAACGACGAAGCACAACTGATCACGGACAGCCAGCGTGGCGATGTGCGCGCCTTCAACCTCCTCGTTGAGCGTTACCAGGTACGAATCTATAACTTGAGCTATCGCATGCTAAACGACGCGGACGCCGCGGCGGACGTGACCCAGGACGTTTTTCTGTCGGCGTATCGCAACATCAAGCGTTACCGCGGCGGCTCATTTACGGCATGGATTCTGCGAATTGCAACCAATGCTTGTTACGATTATCTGCGTGCTCGGCAGCGCCGTCCAACTTCCTCAATCGACGCTTTGTTGGACGACGAGGAGCCCCCGCCGCGGCAATTCGAGGATCAGTCCGAGTCACCGGTTGATCGGTCGCTACGCAATGAGCTCGCCGGTGAAATCCAGCGGTGCCTGGCAGCTCTGGACGAAGATCAGCGGATTGCGGTGGTGCTGAGTGATATTCAAGGGTTGAGCTACGACGAGATCAGTGCCGCTACCGGTTGGCCGTTGGGCACCGTTAAATCGCGGCTAAGCCGGGGCCGGGCACAATTACGGGCCGTGCTGCGGCAGGGGGAACTTTTACCGGCGCGTTATCGTCAAGAATATGGAGATCAATAGGTTGTGGCAGTGCATATGTGAGGTTGCATCGCACTGCGCTGCGCATAGAAAGATTAATGGAACGATTGTCACATACACATCCTGACGATACGAGTGAGCTGCTGTCTGCTTACAGCGACAACGCGGTGAACGTGCTTGAGCGTCGGCGGGCAGAGGAGTACCTTCAGCGCTGCGCCGCCTGCGCCCAGGAGCTGCGCGAGCTGCGCATGATGCGGGAATTGCTGCGGGAGCTGCCAACCATCCAGCCGCCGCGCTCGTTTACGATCGATCCGGCGCGAGCTCCGCGACCGCGCTGGCTGCTCTTTCCCACGTTACGGCTGGCTTCGCTGGTGGCAACACTGCTGCTGATCGCCGTGCTGGGCGTGGATGGATTTAACGCCGGGATAAACCCCGGTGCAAGCAGCTCAACGGCAGCGCAGCAAAGCCCTCAGATGTTTAGTCGGTCGGCCGGCACAACAGCTGGGGGTGAAACGGTAACACTTTCCGAGGGAACGACCGGGGCGGCCACGGGTGCCGCGCCCGAAGCACTCCCCATGGCTTCCACCGCGGCCGCGGGCGGGGCGACGACTGGCGGCGCTGCGGCTGAAGCATCAGCCGCCGCTTTGGCGCCGCCCGCAGCATCGGCAGAAGCAGCGCCAGCCGCCAGCGGCGCAAGCGCATCGCAAGCAGCACCGTTGCCGGAAGCAGCAATCCCTGCTCCTGCACCACCGTTGACCACGGAGGTAGCTGGAGATGCCGCAGCCGCGGCGGCAAGTCAGGGAGCAGACACTGCGAATGCTGCGGCTGAACCCAGTGGAGCAACCGGCGGCATCCCCGAAACGGCGCTGCAATCCGCTGGACCGGCCGCGGCCGACACGGTAACGGCGCCCTACGGAACCACATTTGTGGCGGATGATGGCGGCGCGTCGTCCTTTGACACGCTGCGGATTGTTGAGCTGGCGTTGGCCATGATTGCCGTAGCCTTTGGCATCGGTGCGTTTGTGGCCTGGCGCCGCGGCATCTGAGCACCTATGCACACGCCTCATCAGCAGTGCATCATTGCCGCTACCCAGCGGGTGCGGTAAAATGCGCCGTGATATGCGGCGGCAACGGCTGCTGCTGGATACGGGAGCTTTCCGTTGGTTTCGTTTGGTAGCCTTCAACGTAAAATCGCGCTCTCGGCGGTGCTGGGAGCGCTTGTTATTGCCGTGCTTAGCCTGCTGACCGATGTACGAGCGGTGGGCAACAGCTTAGCTTCGTTTCGTTGGACCGCACTGGGGGCCGTGCTGGGCTGGACGGTGTTCAACTATGTGCTGCGCTGGCTTAAATGGGATTATTACCTGCGGCGGCTTGGCATGGGCCAGGGCGTAAGCTATCTCGACAGCGCGCTGCTGTTTGTGTCGGGCATGGTCATGGCCGTAACGCCGGGCAAAGTCGGCGAAGTTTTCAAGTCATACCTGCTGAAGCGGGTTAATGGAACGGCGATCAGCGCCTCAGCACCGATTGTGCTGGCCGAGCGCTTGACCGATGGGCTGGGGATGCTGCTGCTGATGGCGGTTGGCCTTAATTTGTATCCGCCCGCCCGCCCACTCTTTTGGCTGCTGCTTGCTGTTGGCGGCTTAGGCATCGCTGGGCTGCAATATCGGCCCCTCGCTTTGTGGCTGTTGGACAGGGTCGAGCGAACGCGGGGCATCAAGCGCTTTGGACCAGCCGCTCGCAGCTTCTATGAATCGAGCTTCGCGCTCTTCTCCTGGCGCTTGCTGCTGGTGTCCACCCTGCTGAGCATTGTGTCGTGGGGCGGCGAGTGCGTCGCATTTTATTATGTGCTGACGGGCCTCGGGAGCGAGCCTTCGCTTCACCTGCTGTTGGTGGCGACCTTTGTGTTCGCGGCCTCCACGCTCTTTGGTCTGGTCTCGTTTTTGCCCGGTGGCATCGGCACATCGGAAGCATCGAGCGTTGCGCTGCTGATGGCCTTGATCGGCGGAATAACCAGCGGCATGGCGACCGCTGCGACGATCATGATCCGCTTTTGTACACTCTGGTTTGGCGTATCGCTGGGCGTGGTAGCGCTGCTGATCTTCGAGCGGCGCTACCGGGGCACCGAGGACGAGCCCCGTGAGCTACGGGTCGCCAACGAATCACAATAGAATTTGGGACTATGTATCTGTTTCGTGGGATGTTAATAGGTTTGGGAGTACTCCTGCTCTTGGCCGGACTGGCCGCCTGTGGCCGCCAGGAGCTTTTGAGCAATGTGCAGGCATCCGCCGGCACCATCTCGCCGAATGGTGATGGCATTGGCGATGCGATGGCGATCAGCTACCGCATAGGTGTGCCGGCCAAGGTCAGCGTGGTGATTGAGGACAGCGCGGGCAAGCGCTATCCACTGCGTGAAAACACACCGCGCGTGCCGTCGAACGAGCCCTACACCCTGATTTTCGATGGCACGGTGCCCGGCGCGGGAGAAGGCGTCCGCCAGCAAGTGCTGCCGGATGGCGCCTACAGCTGGCTGCTGGAAGCGACCGCGACGACCGATGGCACAACCGCTTCGCAGCGGGGGCAATTCCAGGTGGAGAACGCCGCATCGACGCCGCCCACCATCGAGGGGTTGAGCGTTACACCGCGTTTCTCGCCCAATGAAGACGCCGTGGAGGATGTGGCCTACTTTTCGTACCAGCTGCCGGTCAGCGCGACGACCAGCATCAATTTGACGGATGCGCAAGGCCAACTGATTCCATTCATCAGCGATCTGCCGGAAGAAGCCGCCGTGCAGAGTCATATCTGGGACGGCAAACGAACCGATGGCTCGCTGGTGGGCGACGGCACATACACCTACACCATCACGGCGCGCGATGATGTCGGCAACATCGTGGAGCGGCAAGGCCAGATTGTGGTCGAAGATCCCGGCCGGTCCCAGGCGAGTATCACCTTCACCCATATTGCACCGGTCGAGGTAGCGTTGGGCAGTGTGATTACGGTGACAGCTCGGGTAAAAAATACGGGCGATGTTGCGATTCGGACGCAAGGCCCGGCCGCCAACTATCAGTACACCACCAACAATAGCTTCTCGTCGGTGGAGAATGGCCAATATGCCGAAAAAGGCGGCGGCTTTTGGCGGCTCGGCCTGGATTGGGGCGGGGGCCACGGCTACCCATTCCGCTGGGCGCTCTCGTCGCGGCCGCCCGAGCAGTGGGCCGAGCCGGGCCAGTTTGATTACCTCCAGCCCGGCGAGGAGATAGAGGTTACGGGCAGCGTGCGGATCGAGCAGCGCGAAGACCGGATGCAGTTCTATGTTGGCCTGGTACACGAAGGCGTGGGCTATCCGGTCAACAACGCCGGGCGGACGCTCGTTTGTGTCGGCATTCCCAATGTCGAGTCGCAATGTCCCCGCAATGCACCGTAAAGATCCTTGGTCACGCCCCGCACCAACGATTGCCAGCGGGGCGTTTTCGCACGCGAACCACCTGCCCGTTTGGGCGGAAGTACTGACCCAGACAACGCGCGTCGAGGCTGCCAAGTATGCGTCCGCCGCACCGCTTGAACACCGACGCCGTTTTGGGCAATATTTCACGCCACCCCGCATCGCCGCCTGGATGGCCGACTGGGTCGTGCAACCCGCTACGCGCACTGTGCTTGATCCGGCCGTAGGCACGGGCGTACTGCTGGAAGCGGTGCTCGCGCAGCCCCGGTTGCCGCGCACAGCGCAGATCGACGGCTATGATGCGGATCCGGTTGTGCTGCATGTTTGCCGACAAGGCTTGGCCGACCTCCATCGCCCGCTCAACCTCGTCCATGGCGATTTTTTGCATGCTGCACTACCCTCACGCTACGATGCCGTTGTATGTAATCCGCCGTACATCCGGCACCGTGCGTTAGCGGAGCGGACTACGCTGTACCAACATTTTGAGCAGCAGTACGGTCTTAGGCTTAACCGCTTCTCGAACAGCTACGTGCTCTTTTTGGTCAAGATCGCCCAAAGCTTGAGCGCGCATGGCCGGGCTGCGATCATCACACCCGTTGACTTCTTGAACGCAAACTTTGGCGCTCCGATCAAGGCGTTTCTGCTTCGTGCGAACCTGTTGGACGGCATACTGGTGTTCGGCCACAGCACGCTGGTCTTTGACGATGCCAATGTGGCCGCCTGCATCGTGCTGCTGCGTGCCGACCGTCTGCCGGACGCTCCGATCCAGCTGGCCCATGTGCCTACGGAGGCCGAGCTTGCACCTTTGGATCAGCTGCCGAGCACGTGGCTGAGTTCCGTAAGCCCGCGCGAGCTTGAACCCAACGCGAAGTGGTTGGCGAGCGTCCCTGGTCCACGCACACCTTCAGCCCCGTTACATCGGCAACACTTGGTACCGCTGGGTCAACTCGCCGCAGTGCGCCGCGGGATTGCCACGGGCGCCAACGAGTTCTTTATCCTCACGGCAGCCGAGCGCACGCAGCGTGGGCTGGAAGCGGAATCTCGGCTCTGCATCACCAAAGCGGCGCAGGCGCCGTACCTCGACTTTACCGCAGCGGATGTCGATGCATTGCTGCAGGCGGACAAAAAGCTGTATCTGCTGGATGTACAGGGTGAGCTGACACCTACGGCGGCGGCCTATGTCGCGGCCGGCGCACACCGCGGCATCCCGCAGCGCTACCTACCCAAGCATCGCCAGCCCTGGTACGCATCCGAACAACGTCCGGTGGCACCGCTGTGGGCCACAACCTTTACCCGGCGCGGGTTTCGCTTTGTGCTGAACCGGGCTGGAATTGCCCATTTGACGGCCTTTCACGGGATCTACCCCCACGCTCGGGATCCCGAGCTGTTGTTGGTGTTGGCGGCGTTTCTTAACTCAAGCTGGGCCGCGACATTGCTGGCCCAACAGCAGCGCAGGTACGGCAGTGGCTTACTGAAGCTGGAGCCGCTCGACCTGGCGGCCCTGCCCGTTCCGCACCCTGACGCTATACCGTCCACCCTACGCGCCGAAATAGCGGCGTTATACCTGGCCCGCTGCGCGGCGGAACGAGGGCAGCCGGCGGACGCCACGCGGTATGCGATGACGATTGATCAGCTGTGGCAACGGCTGTAAGCAGCGCCGCCGCAAAAATCTACTTTCACTGTGCTCACTCCTGTGCATCCGGTAGCTGACAAGGTCGGGCTATGGGAGCGCACCCTTGTCCGTTCGATCCCAAACACCAGATGGCCAATCGCGACCAATTGAATCGGCACAGCGGCTTCTGCTACAATAGATTACAAGCTTGGAGCAACGTACGCGCCGATCTTTACGGGACCAACGCCGGTCAGTTGCGTAACTCAGCATACGTGTTGTTGCAAGCGCCATGTGCAAGTGTACAAGGAGGTACACGATGACCATGACAGAACGGGAGGTCACTCGCAGTCAGGAGGGTGACTTTTTACAGCTCAAAGGGATCGATTACGTCGAGTTCTACGTCGGCAACGCGCGGCAAGCAGCCCACTATTTTCGCACCGCGTTTGGCTTCAAGCCCCTTGCCTATGCCGGGCTGGAGACAGGCATCCGGGATCGCACGTCGTTTGTGGTGGAGCAGCGCAACATTCGCTTTGTGCTGACCGGCGCGCTCGAACCCGATGGCGACGTGGCGGAACATGTTCGGCTGCATGGCGACGGCGTTAAGGATATCGCGTTTCTGGTGGACGACGCGGCGCAGGCGTTTAGGGAGACCGTCAAGCGGGGCGCGCAGCCGGTGTTGGAGCCGACTGTGATCCAAGGCCAAAAAGGGCATGTAGTTAAAGCCACCATTGCGGCGTATGGCGATACGGTCCACTCGTTCATTCAACGGGACGGCTACCAGGGCACCTTTTTCCCAAAGTTTCACGCCATCAAAAATCCGCCGCCCACGATGCCCACAGGCCTCGCAGCCATCGACCATATTGTGGGCAATGTCGAGCTCGGCCGGATGGACGAATGGGTCGACTTTTACAATCAAGTATTGGGCTTTCGGCAGCTGCAGCATTTCAGTGACGAAGACATATCCACGGAATATAGCGCGCTGATGTCGAAGGTGGTGCAAAACGGCACCGGCCGGATCAAGTTTCCGATCAACGAGCCCGCCGAAGGCAAGCGCAAATCGCAGATCGACGAGTATTTGCAGTATTATCGCGGCCCGGGCGCGCAGCATATCGCGCTGATTACCGATGATATTATTGGCACCGTACGGGCACTGCGAGGAAACGGTGTTGATTTCTTGCGCACGCCGGACACCTACTACGAGATGTTGAACGAGCGCGTCGGCATGATCGACGAGGACATGGATGCACTGCGCGAGCTAAATATTCTGGTTGATCGCGACGACGAAGGCTACCTGCTGCAGATTTTTACCAAGCCGCTGCAGGATCGGCCGACCGTCTTTTTCGAGATTATTCAACGCAAAGGGGCGCGCGGCTTTGGCGCAGGCAATTTCAAGGCGCTCTTCGAGGCAATTGAGCGCGAGCAGGAGCTGCGCGGCAACTTGTAGCGAATGACTTTCGCCCCGTCGCTCTGCGCCACCCTTCCCTTCGAGGGAGGCTGGGGAGAGCACCAAACAAGGAACTCCATGAAGCTGATTACCTTCAAGCAATCCGGCGAATCGATGCGGGAAGCGCGAGCAGGTGTTCTGCTGCCCTTCGGCGTGGTCGATCTGCAAGCAGCGGCGCCCTTAGCCTTCGACGACATGGAGGGCCAGCGTATCGATATGCTGCGGCTGCTGGAAGGCGACGAGAGTGGGCTGAGTCTGGACGGCGCGGCGGAGATCGTCAATGCCGTGTTGGAACAAGTTGGCGGCGCCGTCGACGTGGTGCGCGACGACCTCGACCCCGACGCGGTCGATCTGGCCGGCTCGATCTCGATCGGCGGCTACGATTTGCTGCTGCCGCGCTCCGAGGTGCGGCTACTGGCGCCGCTGCCCCGGCCACGGTCCGTGCGCGACTTTTTCACATTCGAGCAGCATGTCGCCACGGCCCGTAAGCACCGCGGGCAGGAGGTACCGCCCGCCTGGTACACCATGCCGGTCTTTTACTTTTCCAACCACCAGGCAATCATCGGTCCCGACGATCCCGTGCGCTTTCCACGCACTGAGCGGCTCGACTACGAGCTTGAAGTTGCGTGCGTGATTGGACGCGAAGGCCGCAACATCGAGGAGGATGAAGCGCTCGACTACATTGCCGGCTTTACGATCATGAACGATTGGAGTGCGCGGGATATTCAGGCGCAAGAAATGAGCGTGGGCCTTGGGCCGGCCAAGGGCAAAGACTTCGCTACCTCGTTGGGACCAGCCCTGGTGACGCTGGACGAGCTGGACAAGTACACCAACGACGAGGGCGATCGCTGGCGGCTCGACATGATCGCGCGGGTCAATGGCCGGGAGTACAGCCACGGTAATCTCGCCGCGATGCACTACACCTGGGCGCAAATCATTGCGCACGCCAGCCGCGACGTTACCCTGTATCCCGGCGATGTATTGGGCTCGGGCACGGTTGGCGGCGGGTGTATCCTGGAGCTAACTCCCGAAGCCGTCGGCGGCTGGCTGGAGCCCGACGACGTGGTGGAGCTGGAAGTGACCGGGCTGGGCGTACTCCGCAACCGGATTGTGTACGGCTAGCTTGTGGCTGAACGCGGCCGTCCTGCCGCTGGGGCCAAAGCAGTGGACGAGAAACTGAAGACCCCCGTTCCCGGCGTGTACATGATGCGCGGCCTTTGGGGAGCTTGGCGTGGGTGGAAGCCGCCCTACGGTTGATGCGGTTGGACGGGGCAGGCTACAATCGAACTGAAGATGGAGCTTATCGTCATGCTCAGCCGCGCCGGCGGAGCATGTCATCACAGGAGGTCGACGATGCCCTTCTATCATCGACTTGGCGATATTCCACACAAACGTCATACGCAATTCCGCAAAGCCGACGGCTCGCTGTACCGTGAGCAAGTCATGGGCACCAAGGGCTTTAGCGGCGTGGAAGCCATTTTATATCATTACCATCAGCCCACGGCGATTATCGCGGTGGAAGACCTTGGCCCTACCACGATCACGTTCGAAGAGGAAGGCGCCCTGCGGCATCGCCACTTCAAAACAGCGCCGGTAGAGCCGGGCGGCGATCCACTAACTGGTCGCCACTACTTCCTGGCCAACAAAGATGTAGCGCTGGCCGTCTGCAAACCGACCGAGACACAGCGCTACTTTTACCGTAATGGCGAGGGCGACGAGGTGCTGTTTGTCCATGCGGGCGAAGGTGTACTCGAAACCATCTTTGGCAATCTGCCCTACCGCCGCGGCGATTACCTGTACATCCCGATCGGCTGTACCTGGCGCTTGCTGCCAAGCGGAGGCGACACACAGCTGTTCGTCGTCGAAACGACGGGCGAGGTAACAACGCCGCGCCGCTACCGCAACGAGCACGGCCAGCTGCTGGAGCACGCGCCCTACTGCGAGCGAGATTTTCGTGTACCCCTGCAGCTGGAGCCGCACGACGAGCAAGGCGAGTTCGAGGTCCGGGTGCGGGCCCGCGGACGCCTGACCCGCCACGTTTTGGATCACCACCCGCTGGATGTCGTGGGCTGGGATGGCTACCTGTATCCGTATGCGTTCAACATTGAGGATTTCGAGCCAATTACGGGCCGGGTGCATCAGCCGCCGCCGGTTCACCAAACGTTTCAAGGGCCGAACTTCGTGCTGTGCTCGTTTGTGCCGCGGCTCTTCGACTATCATCCACTCGCCATTCCCGCGCCCTACAATCATTCCAACGTCGAAAGCGACGAGGTGCTGTACTACGTCGAGGGCAACTTTATGTCGCGCAAGGGCATCGAAGTTGGCTCGATCACGCAGCATCCCGCGGGCTTGCCGCATGGCCCGCATCCAGGTACGATGGAGGCCAGCATCGGCAAGGAACGGACCGAAGAGCTGGCTGTGATGGTGGACACGTTCAAGCCCTTGTACGTCGCTCAGGCTGCACTGCCATACGAAGATCCAGCCTATGCCTACAGCTGGACGCATGGCCAACCGCGGGGCCAATGGCGCGGCGAGCAGACCGATTAGCGTTAGTGACAGCGTTGGTTACGGACCGCGGATACGGGAAGCGCCAGGCATATGGCCGGCGCTTCCCGTATCCGCGGCTGATGACACTAATTACGGTGTACACCAGTTACGCTGGTTTAGCAGCATCAGCAGGCCACCCCAGAGCAAAAACAGCGGCCACGATAAGCCGAGCCAAAAGATTGCGGCCAAGCCTGCCCAGAAGACCAAGCGCTGGTTTGCTTGCGCATACCGGCCACGACGAGACGCCTTCAGGTATTTTGTGAGGCCAATCAACACCAGGATGCCGGGAAAGAACGAACCGGACAGCATCAATATGCCAATGCCGATCAGCCACACGCTCCAGGTTCCGTCGTTGTGCTGGTGCCGCCGAGAACCTCGGCGTGATGAGGGTACCTGCGGAGCAGCCTTCGCCGGTACAGCAGGCATGGTGTACAAGGGTACAGCCGACGGGTCGAGCCGGGTAGTCGGGCCGGTAACAGGCGCGGCCGTGGGTGCCGGAATAACCGGTGTGATATGGGCTGCGCAGTAAATGCAAAAGTGAGCATCGTCAGGATTTACACGGCGACAGATTGGGCACTTCATCCTTGCTTCCTTTAGGGCAATCAGCGCACAGCCCTAGACTGCGGTATGATTGGTGTATTCATATGTACGTATGCGGCCTTCAGTTTGTTGCACAGGTGCAAGCGTGATACTTATCGATCCGGCGGAGCAGACTCGCAAAGATAATTACAAGCTGCTGATTGGCGCGGTTGTGCCACGGCCGATTGCCTGGGTCTCGTCGCTCAGCATGGCTGGCGTGCCCAACCTTGCGCCTTTTTCCTATTTCACCATCGCGTGTCAAGACCCGCCGATGCTGCTCTTCTGTCCCCAGCGCCGGGCCGATGGAACAATTAAGGATACCCAGCGCAACATTGCAGCAACGGGCGAGTTTGTGCTGCACATCGTCAGCGAAGCGCTGGTCGGCTCAATGAATCAAACAGCCGCGGAATACCCACCCGAGCTAAGTGAATGGGAGCAAACACAGCTGGCCGCTGCTCCGAGTCTGCGGGTCGCGCCGCCACGCATTGCCGACGCGCCGATCGCGTTTGAGTGCCGGGTTGAACAGCAGCTGGGCGTGGGAGGTGCGACGGGAGCGGACATTATTGTGGGCCGGGTGCTGCTCGCGCATATTCGCGACGATGTGTACGAGGATGGCTATGTGCGGCTGGAGCGACTTCAGCCGGTGGGGCGCCTCGCGGGGCACGACTATGCGCGCGTGACCGATACGTTTAGCCTGCCGCGGCCGGTGTACCAGCCCGAGGAGGCTCGCAAGTGAGATGTGAACGCTGGGCCGGCTTGCTAGCACCATCCACCAACACCTGCATACCGCCAAGCAGGTGCCGCGCTGAAAGCGGCGCCGGATCGGTGGGAGCTGGTCTGAATCAAAATCACTGTCGACTTCAAGCCGGGACGACCCGCCCGCTCCCCGTGTACGGCAAACAGTGCTTGGCAACGATCATGCTGTCGTGGTTATTGGCTACAACGATGAGGTTGCGGTGATCGGAATGTGCACGGGCTAACCTCCAGCAATTGGCAACGCAAGACAGAGGACGAAGTTCCGCGGCCTACGTTCTTAGCCGCCTGGGGTCGCCAGCCTATGATAGCTTAGCATTAGCGCGTCCATAAGGCTGCCACACGATGATCGACAGCGAGTCACAGCGATGGAAGTAGAAGCAAAGCTGGCGCTCACGGCGCCAACTTCGCCGCACCAAATTGAGGCGCTTGACTGGACACCGTATCAGCTTGGTCCGCGCCACGATGTTCAGCAGCATGATACCTTTTTTGACACAGCGGACCTGGCGTTGAGCAAGACCCGCCATGCGGTACGATTGCGCGAAGGTGGCGTAACCATGGTGGTCACGCTCAAAGGACCCGGCAAGGTCGCGGCGGGCGTCCACGAGCGCGAAGAGCTGGAGCTGCCGACAGCAGCGCCTGAGCCAGACGGCTGGCCGGAAGAAGTGCGCGCACAGCTGCGGCGCTTGATTGGCGACCAGCCCATTCAACGCTTGCTGGAAGTGCGCAACCATCGCCACACATGGGCGCTGCTCCATTCGGGACAGACCATTGGCGAGGTAGCGCTGGATAAGGGGCAGATCATCGCCAACAATCGCTCCGAGCCCATGCATGAGCTGGAAATCGAGCTTAAGGGCGGCCTTGCGGAGGGTCTTGTGCTGCTGAGCCAGCTTGTGCAGCAGCAGCTCCCGGCGCAGCCCGAAGATCGTTCCAAATTTGCCCGCGGGCTAGCGCTGCTCGGTATCGGCATTTCCGAGGCGGAGTAGTTTTTGCAGGGCGGTGCGGCATGCGATGGTGTCGACAAACACCCTGCTTGCAGCGTGTGTTAGGGAGAAGACACCCGGATGACGAAGAAGCGAAACAGCCACTATGAGGCGCCAACGCTGCCACCCGCGATCGCAGTTCAGGCCAACACCGCTGGGTTCACCGGGCGAGACTTGCTAGCCGAAGCCGGGCGTACCATGATGGCCCAACATGCCACGAAGCTGTATGCACACCTTCCCGGCGCACTTGCGGGCAATGACCCACATGACGTTCACCAGATGCGGGTGGCGACGCGGCGGCTGCGTGCTAGCTTGCAAGCGACAGCAGTCGCCTACCAACCCAAGCGAGTGGACACACTGCGACGGCATCTGCGGAAGCTCGCCCGTGCCTTGGGTGAGGTACGCGACCGTGACGTGCTGCTGCTGCGCCTGCGCCAAGATGCCGAGGCGTCCAGGAATGTAACCGGGGAGCAGCACGACGAGCTATCGGCTGCCGTCGAGCGCCTCCAGACCGAGCGCGACGGAGCGCACCAAGAGCTGGCAGCGGAGCTTAAGCGGAAACGGACGGCGCGCTTGCTGCAAGAGCTGAATGATTTTCTGGAATGTCCCTTGGCGGAGGTGCAGGCCGAGGATAACGGATTACCGCTGCTAGTGCGGCACCACGCGGGCAGCGCCTTGTGGCATGAATTCGAGGCCGTACGACGCTTTGAAACCGTGATGGCGGATGCATCGTCGGAACGGCTGCATGAGCTACGAATTGCCGTCAAGCACCTGCGCTATACGCTTGAACTGTACGAGCCTGCCCTCGGCGAAGGGGCCCACGGGCTGTTGAAGCAGGTTACCAAGCTGCAAGAGCATCTTGGCAATCTACACGATGCCGATGTTGCCATTGCGTATCTTGGCGCTGCCCAAGCGGTACACAATGGACATCACAACCATAATGCCCAGAACGGAGCGGCTCCGGACGACACAACTCAGCAGACACAGCCGATCTCCCAGCTTGCCCACTATATTCATACCCGAACGGCCGAGCGCAACAGCCTGCAAGAAAGTGCGGGTCCATTGTGGGAGCAACTCGTGGGCGATGAGACACGCCGGCAGCTGGCGCAGC
Organism: bacterium; assembly: GCA_016781505.1. Taxonomy (GTDB): domain Bacteria; phylum Chloroflexota; class Chloroflexia; order Chloroflexales; family Kallotenuaceae; genus LB3-1. The sequence continues at coordinate 18,218 of JADDQF010000126.1, read as the reverse complement.
TGATCACGGTATTGTAGGCAGCAGCCAACGGACTCAAGTAGAGGTAGGTATGCGAAGCAAAGGCTTTACGTGCTCAATGACATGCTACACGAGTAGACCCGATCTTGGCGATTCATGCTTTTGACGATTGTTTCCAGCCGCGCTTACGATAGGTTTAGTTCAAACCGCACCCCCTGTTGACGCTTGACGGTCGAGACTGGCCGCAATATCGCGATACATATCGCCTCGGCTGCGTGCAGCAGCCAGTTCGCGTTGGAGCCGAATAATATAGAGCAGGCCTGCGGTAAAGGCGACGATGCTGACGAAACGAGCCATGATTAGCTCCACAGAGTTGTTGCGCTTGTGGCGATTGTAGCGGAGGAACCACCGCTGCAGCAAGTGAGCAACAGAGCTGACATTGTTAAGGATTATCTAGCCCTAGACGGCGGAGTGTTCGCTCAGGGCGTGCCGACCGCTCTTGCCATCAGCTCGTGTGCTAAGGCGTCGAGATAGCGGCGAATTGAAAGGTCGTAATAATAGACAATACAGACGCCATTATAATCTTTCCGTTTAGTAGGTTTCCCACTTGTTCGTGGGTCCGCATTTCCCTTAATCGTCCATTCAATCCCCGTCACGGCTTTCCAATATTGCACAAGCTCATCCCTATTTTGATCCACGCGGCTTAAGACTTGAATTCGGAATTTGGCCTCATCAATGTTGAAGCCAGATCGGAGCAAGTACAACCAGTACCGAATAACTTGCGGATTAGAATTGCCGAGTGAAAACGCTGAGTCGGCCTTGGCACCCTCGGCAAGATATAACATTGCCGCAGCTATATGGTTAACTTGGTGTGGTGAGCCAAGAGTATTCAACAAGCCGTTCGCTTGTGCCCGAGCGTTGCTAATTCGGGCTAACCGTGCTTGCCGATTGACCGCTGCTGCCAGCGCACGATTCTCGCCGATCGCCACACGTTCCTTTTCAAGCAGGCGTGCCAGCTGTTCAGGCTGCAGTTCGATCCCCCGAACCCATAATGTCAACGTGTTTTTAGGTGGGCCAAGCTTTGCCGAAATTTCGTTCAGTGACCAACCTTCTCGCCTTAACCGCCGCGCTTCTTCGCGTAGTTCTTCTGAATAGTATCTGCCGCGTGGCATTGGTAACCTCATAAATGAATTATCAATAATTCATTTATATACCAAAATAGAACATATGTCTAGTGCCTATTTTTCGAGGGCCGGCCGCGCGCTGGACGATTGGTAAGATATGCCTCAACGACTTGCCGCGTCACAATCCATTGATTTCCGATCTTTTGACCATTGATATACCCCCGCTGAATTGCGGTCCTCAGCGTTGCGACCGGCACGTTGTACTGCTTGGCTGCATCGCTTAGTGAAAGAAGATCTTGACTGTTCATTGGCGGCTCCAAAAACACAAACACCTGCGTAGCGTATTCTACACAGGTGTTCATGAATCAAAACGGCCAGAGGTTCGAACCCCTGACCGTATCAATGTGGTGGAGCTGAGGGGGCTCGAACCCCTGACCCCGACACTGCCAGTGTCGTGCTCTCCCAGCTGAGCTACAGCCCCAAAACGCTCTGGTGGACCTGGGGGGATTCGAACCCCCGACCTCCGCATTGCGAACGCGGCGCTCTCCCAACTAAGCTACAGGCCCTCGCGTGAGCAGCGCGCAGAGTATAGCACGCAGGCCGGTGCTTGTCAAACATACCTCGAACAATTAGTGGGCCGCGCGCTACCATGGAGACGGGTGATCAAGGCCGGACAGACGGTTACAATCGCACTCCGGCAGCGATCCATAGCGCACCAGCGCTCGGCCGGCGCTTGACGACCGCGCTGCATTGCCCTACCATCGGAGGCACAATTCCTTGCATGTCGGCACACCATGCAGTGCCTCAGCCACGGCGCGCTGCTTGCAGACATCGCCATTAACCTTGCAACTGAGGAAAGCATGATACAGCACATCCGCACCATACTTTTGCTTGCAATACTGCCGTGGGTAGCCCTCTTGGTTGCCTGTGGGTCGGCACCCGTCGAGGTAGCCGAGGTCACACCGTCGCCCGCAGCCACAATCCAGGCCACCGCGAGAGCCACGGTAACCACCACTACCAGTGTTCCATCGCCGACCAGTGCGCCTTCCGCGACGCTTGTCCCGACAAGGGCGGCTGCCACCGCCACAGGAGCGCCAACCCCGACAACCGCCACGACAGCTACCTTGGCCGAAACCGCTGCGTTGCCGTCCGTGGCGCCCACGGTTGCCCTGCCGACAACAAACACCGCAACAACAGCGACCGACACCACGACAGGCTCCGGGAATGGCGCGAGTGTGTCTGGCACGATCGCATTTGTGCGCGGCGGCAACATCTTTGCGTATCAGCCGCAGACCGGGGCGCTGCGTGTGCTGATCGAAAATGGTCGGGATATGCAGTTCTCGCGGGACGGAACACAGCTCGCGTTTGTGCGCGACGACGGCTTGTATCTGGCGGCAGCAGACGGAACCAACCAGCGCCGCGTGGCAGAGCAGACCAGTGTTCGCCGGCCGCGTTGGACCGACGATGGCTCCAAACTCGTGTTTGAACGGGTGCTCGATCCAACAAGAATTGGCGGCGGCGAAATTTGGACAATCGAGCTACCCAACGGCGCGCCAGCCAAGATTGCGAATGGCGCCGATCCAGCCTGGGCACCCGACGGCAAGCGCGTCGCCTATGTAACGGCGCCCACCGCCGGGCTACGCCGTAACCAGCTGCGGCTCACCAATTGGCTAGGCGAGCGTGACTGGGGTCCGGTCAAAACCATTCCCGCCAACACACCGCCGATCGGCATCCCCGGTAACCAGCTAACAGCCGCCAATCTGGAACATCTGATGTTTGCTCCAGTATGGACGAGCGACGGCAGCGCAATCTATGTGCCGAGCCTGGTCGCGATGCAGGTAGAGACCGACTTCACCATCTTGGAGCGCGCCGACCCCATCAACGGCAATTCGGTCTTTGTCGCCGAGCTCCAGCCTGGGGTGATAAACGCCATCACTTCCCCGGACCGCCGGGCCATCCTGTTTACACGCGGTAGCGCACGCGGAGATATCCAGCTCTTTGCGCGACCGATGGACGCAAACAGCACCGCCGGCCAATACAGCTGGGCCGAGACACGCGAGGTAGCTTTAAATCAAGCACCAGCCTGGGCGCCGAGCAGTGATGCAGTCGTTTATTTCCGCTGCCCGCTGGATGACCCCAATCGCTGTGACCTTGCCCTCCTCCGGCCAGGGCTAGAACAACCGGACGTTCTGTTGCCGGACGTTTTTGGCGCGGCCGGTCCGGATCGCGAGCTGTACACGGCGTGGAGCCAGTAAACCGCATGAGCGAGCAACCGATCCGGGTCTTGATGCTGGCCCGCGCTGTTTACCCGCTGCACGGCTTTGGCGGTATCGAGCGACACGTGTTTCACCTGGTAACGCACCTAGCCCGCCAAGACGTGGATGTAACGCTGGTGGTTGGACGGCCACCCGATGGAACTGAGGAGCAACAGGGGCTGCAGCGGATACTGGAGGCGGCCCAGCTTACGACACAGTCGCTCGCGCTGCGGTATCTGCGCTACGACCTGACCTCGCCCCTGCTACGACCGAACAGCATTTTGGGACGGCAGATCAACTATCCGATCTTTGCGCTGCGGGAAGGGCGGCTGGCGCGTCAGCACCTTCAAGCCGGCAGGCTTGATGTGGTACACTCACAAGGCTTGTGTGCGTTTGGCTTTGGCTGGCAGCGGGCACTCCATCGCAGTTTGCGCGCGGTGCCGTTCGTTGCCAACCCGCATGGACTGGAAGAATATCGTACGCCGGATTGGCGCAAGCGGCTCGCGTATACCCCGTTTCGTGGCCTATACTCATGGGGCCATCGGCGGGCGGATCGAGTAATTGCAACCGATGCGTGTACCCAAGACGACCTGCCAAGATATCTTCGCGTGCCAGCCGACCGAGTTGTGGTCATTCCGTCGGCGATCGACGTAGCCGAATGTCTAGGTTTTGTGGACGAGCGGCGGCGAACAGAGCTCCGTGCCCGCTTTAAGTTAGATGAGGCCGATCCGGTTATGCTTAGTGTGAGCCGGCTGGAGCGGAACAAGGGCTACCACGTCTTGCTTGATGCGCTCGCCTTGGCCCAAGATGCCCTGGGCGACCGCTGGCGCTGGCTGCTGGTGGGCCAAGGCAAAGAGGCCGCCGTGCTTGAACAGCAGGCCGAGCAGCTGGGCTTGAGCGAACATATCACGTTTGTTGGCAAGCTGGACGACCAGGAGCTGCACTCGCTGTACGAGGAAGTGGACTTGTTTGTCCATCCGACACTCTACGAGGGCTCGTCACTGGTGACACTTGAGGCCATGATTCATCGCTTGCCGGTTGTAGCTAGTGCGGCAGGCGGCATTCCCGACAAAGTGTTTCCGGGGCGGAATGGGCTGCTCGTCCCGCCCGGCGACGTTCATGCGCTGGCAAAAGCCCTGCGGACTGCGCTCGACCTGCGTAGTCAGTGGCCGCATTGGGGCAGTGAAGGTGTGCGCATTGTCGAGACATCATTTGCATGGCCAATCGTGGCGAAACGTACCAAACAGGAGTATGAACGAATGCTCGCAAAGAGGCGCAGCCCGTGAGACAACGCATCGAAGCCCAACCACGGCGCATTACGAGCGGCGCACAACCAGCCGCCCGGCCGATGCGCATCAGTGTGCTCTTCTGGCCGATGCTTGTGGCCTTCGCAATGATGGTTTGGGGCGTCGTGCTGCGTGCGCCGACCGCCGCCTATGCGGGCCCGCCCGATCAGCGCTCTTTCAACAACTACATTTTCGGCTACCTCGGCGCGTATTCCGATATCACATCCTTATATTTTCGTGATCAGCTGTGGCGTCATCCGATCCCATATATCGACTACTATGTTGAATATCCCGTCGGCATGGGCTGGCTGATCTGGCTGATCGGCTTTGTGAACAGCGGCGTTATGCCCTATTTGTTGGCAACCGCGGTGGTTATGCTGCTCTCCGGCTGCATTGTGCTCTGGCTGGGCAGCTATATCGAAGGGGCGAACCTGTGGTTATTGGCGCTCTCGCCGACGCTGCCGCTGTATGTGGTGTTAAACTGGGATATGTTCAGCGTGATGCTGACGGTCGCCGCGCTGGTGCTGTTTCAGCGTAACCGCGATGGTTGGGGAACGCTGCTGCTGACCGCGGCCGTGTGGACGAAGTTTTTTCCGATTGTGCTGGTGCCACTGGTGGTGTTTGACCGCGTGCTGAAGCGGCGCTGGCGCGACGCATGCTTGATTGGCGGCATCTTTGGCCTGGGCAGTGCGCTGATTAACGGGCCAGTAGCGATCGTTAACACGCCTGCTGGGTGGCAGATCCGCGACACCTGGCTGCATTTCTTTCGCTTCAACCAGGAGCGTGGCAGCGAAGTTAATTTTTGGACCTTTTTCGCCGGTTGGCAGCTTACCCTTCAGCAGATCAACACCTGGAGCGCGCTGCTGCTGGTCGCTGGCTTGGGCATACTCATCATTCTGATGGCCTACAACCGTCGGATCAATGGCCAGAACCGTGATGTGCTGCTGCCGGTTTCGCTGGCGGCGATCGCCTGGTTCTTTTTTATCAACAAGGTGTATAGTCCCCAATATAGCTTGTGGCTGGCCGTGCTGCTGGCGTTCCTGGCCGCGCCGCCCACGCTCGCGGTGATCTTCGCCGCCGTCGACCTGGCGTATTTTGCGGGTAGCTTTATTGTCTTGTATCTTGCGGACACCCAAAACGTTGCCAGTGCTTGGTTTTTTAATCAAGCGCTCTTGCCGGTGACAGTCATGCGCGAAGCAGTTATTTTTGGTATCGTGCTCTACGCCTGTTGGCGCATTATTAGCCGCCCCGCCGCACTACCAACATGATGCCGGGCTAACATTCCTTGGTGTTCCATATGCCAGACTTTTCAATTGGTGCAACCTATTGGCCCCGCCGTAAAGGCCCGCTCTTGTGGGCAGAGTTCGACCGCGGCGAGGTGCGTGACGAATTCCAACAACTGGCCGCCATAGGCCTCAACACGGTGCGGCTGCCGCTCCATTGGGAAGAGTTTCAGCCACGGCCAGAGCGGGTGTCTACCACCGCCTTGCGAGCACTTGAGCAGACGCTCGATCTTGCCGGTGACAGCGGCCTCCAAGTGGTTCCGGAGCTCATGCCCATCGCCGTCGCGGGAGCGCTCCATCTGCCGGCTTGGACCACAGCGGCAAGCTTTGCCGCCGACATGACGCTCTCGACCAAATTCGGCCCCCTTGTAATCGTGCGCAATGAGCAGCGGCCGCCGCTGGTTTGGGAGCGTTCAACGCATACAACCGAGGTCCGCGACCTGTGGACCAATCCCACCATGCGCGATGCCCAACGTAAGCTGCTGGCCGAGGTCATCGGCTACTTTGGCGACCACCCCATGATCACCGGTTGGGAGCTCGGCAGCGGCTGGGAGCTGGCCCGCGCGCCTTCTTCGTCGGATGCAGCCGGCGAGTGGCTGGGCGAAATTGCGGATGTGGCACGGCAGCATGGTGCCCGCGGCTCATTATTCTACGCCGCGACGCTCCGCGCACTTCGGCGCCGAGAAGGGCCTCGTCCGGAAGCGCTGGCCCAGGCCAGGATAACGCCTGTGCTCAGCCTGGTGCCACCCGAAGCGCCCTTCACCGCCGAGCCGCTGACGGTCGGTATGTTGCGCTTTGTCGCCGCCCTGGTGTATTCACTTGGGGGAACTGCTCCGATCCTGCTGGTGGGCGTACCGGCCGTAGCCAACGGCGGGAACACGACCGTGCAAGACCACGCTTATGGCCGGCAAGTTGAGCAGCCGCTCCTTGATCACGATGCCCACGCCCGCTTGATCGAAACCGCCCTGCCCGAGCTGAGCGCTGATGGTGTAGCCGGACTATGGTTTGCCCATGCCTTCTGCTATGGCAATCCATTTCCGCCCGAGCGCGCGCATAGCGCGCGTGAGCGGATGATGGGCTTGTTCGATACCGATGGCACCGAATTGCCAGCCGCGAACGCCGTTCAACGCTTTGCCCAGCAGTCGGCGGCTGTAGCTAGCCCCGCCTACAAAACGCTGGATATCGAGGATTATTGGGCTGATCCTGCGTCCAACCTGCGGCGGCTGTGGCAGCAGTGGCAGGCGCAGGACGACGAGGCATAGTGCGTCCACCGAGCTGATCGATAAGCTCATTAAGTCCGAAGGGACTCGATTGTGGATATCAAGTTACGACCAGTCAATCCCGAGACTGATTTCCCGCGCCTGGCCGAGATCATCAACCAGTTTGAGCCGATCTCGGTGACGGCCGAGCGACTCCACGAGTGGGAAGCCAACCGCCCGGAAGGCCAGCTGCGGCAGCGCCATGCAGCGGTCGATGAGGCAGGCTATGTCGTCGGCTTCGGCGAAGCAGTCCACCAGCCGTGGGAACAGGCCGGCCGCTTTTGGGTTGAGGTCGCCGTCGACTCCGCCTTAGCGCGGCAGGGCATCGGTACACAGCTCTACGCCGACGCGTGGCAGTTCGCGCAGCAGCAGGGCGTAACGAAAGCCAAGAGTGCGGTGCGCGATAATTGCGCGCACTGTTTGCGCTTTGCCGAGCAGCGCGGTTTTGTCATCGACCGCCATATCTTCGACTCGACACTTGCCTTGGATACCTTTGACGAACAGCCATTTGCGGGCACGATTGAAGCCGTCGAGGCGCGTGGCATTCGCTTTTTTAAGTCTTGCCGATATCGACGTTACCGCGGCAGCCCAGCGCAAGCTCTACGAGCTCAACACCAAGCTGCTGTTGGACGTGCCGGGCTGGGACGAGGAGCTCGCGCCATTCGAGCAGTTTGTGAAATGGGTTTTTGAAGCGCCGCATTACCGCGCTGATGGCCAGATTATCGCGGCCAATGGCGAGAACTGGGTAGGACTCGCAGCCGTAGGCTATTTCAAGGAAGGCAACCTTGCAGTTAACATGATCACGGGCGTTGATCGGGCGTATCGTGGGCGAAAAATTGCGCTGGCGCTTAAACTGCTGGCGAATCGGGTCGCCCGCTGCTGGGGTGTGAGCTCTATTCGCACCAACAACGACTCACAGAACGCGCCCATGCTCAAAATCAACCGCAAGCTCGGCTACCAACCCGAGCCAGGCCGCTACATACTGGAGCATAAGCCCAGCTCCAATGGGGAGCCGGTGACGAGCTAGTTTGCTTCCTCAAACGACACTGCTTCGGCAGGCTCCCCCAAGGGCGTTCGCACCAGGGGCCTGCAGTGTGTGAAGAAAGCGCTGATCCGGTATTGCTCAAGCGCTGCTGCGTTTTCCCACACGCTCGAGGCGGCGAACGCGCCGGATCGTCATGCTGGCCCAGCATTGACCACAGCCAGGCTAAGCGGCAATGATTGACTGGGCTGCCGCGTATAATGCCAAACATTCACAACAACGTTGTTCGGCCAAAAGCGCATACGGACGCGCCGGATAAGCATGAAACTCCAAGAGAACCCCCTCATTCGCATCATAGTCAGGCTACACATCAAGCTAGGAGCTAACCATGTCGACCAACCCTTCGCCCCATCTTCGTGATCTGGCAGCGCCACGCAATTTCTTCATCGGCGCAGCCGTGCATACCGGCGCGTTCAGCGGCGACGAATCAGACTATCGTGATCTTCTGCAGCGCGAGTTTAACGTGCTGGTCGCCGAGAACATGATGAAGTTTGGCGAGCTGTCGCGCACACCCAACACCTACGATTGGACACATAGTGATGCGCTCGTGGACTTTGCCGCACAGCATGGCATGAAGGTGCGCGGCCATACCCTGGTTTGGCACCAACAGCTTCCGAAGTGGGTCACAAGCTCGCAGTGGACCACACACGACGTGCAAACCCTGCTCGAGCAGCATATCAAAACGGTTGTAGGACGTTACCGCGGGCGCATCTGGGCCTGGGATGTCGTCAACGAAGCGATTGCCGACAGCGGCGGTTATCGGACCGATTCGTTCTGGTATCAGCAGCTCGGCCCGGAATACATCGCACTGGCGTTCCGCTGGGCCCATGAAGCCGATCCCAACGCCATCTTGTACTATAACGACTACGAGGCCGAAGCACTGAACCCCAAGTCCGATGGAGTGTACGCGCTGGTGCGTGACTTAAAGCAGAGCGGCGTCCCCATCCATGGCGTCGGCTGGCAGATGCATGTCGGCGAAGGCTGGCGGGTGAGCGATGGGCATCATCAAAACGCCGCGCGACTACGCGAGCTGGGGCTGGAGCTCGCGATGACGGAAATGGATGTACGCTGCCAAACACCAGCCACAGCAGCCCAGCTCGAATCGCAGGCGACAAGCTACCGTGAGGCGGTGGAATTCGCGCTTGCAACATGTTCAGCGCTGGTTCTATGGGGCTTCACCGACAAATACTCATGGATTCCGCGGTTTCGGCCAGGCTATGGCGCGGCACTGCCGTTTGATGCCGCCTACCAGCCGAAGCCGGCCTACTATGCCATCCAGCAGGCCTTAGTCGGGACGGATGAAGCCGCACAAGCGCAAGCGAAGGATTGACAGAAAACTGTTCAAGGGGCGACGAACACGTAGGAGTGCAAATCTAGATGTTGACCAGGCAGGATTGAGCGTAGACCAGCACAACGCCGTGCTCTGCCAACACTAAACACTGTACTCCTCAAGTTCGCGCGCGAGCCGCACCTCGCCGCCAAATCCGCTCGCCTTGACCTCAGCCAAGGCGAGCGCCTCCGGCATGGTATAGGCCGCGCTGTAGTGGATCAGCACCAAACGTTGAACACCGCTGCGGGCCGCAATCTCGCCGGCTTCGCGGGGCGTGGTATGCGTGTGGCGCTGGGCGGGGTCGCTCACGGTTGCTTCATGAACAAGCGTATGAGCGCCCTGCGCCAACTGCTCCAGTTCCGGACAGGGCTCTGTATCGGCAGAGTACACGATGCTTCGCTGCCGCTGGTGATCCACAAAGCGGAGAGCCAACGTAGGCCGACTGTGCCGGACAGGCGTGGTGAAGATGGTATAAGCATCCGTCTCCACGGCACGCCGCTGCGGTGTTTCGGCGAGCTCATGCCAGTTGGTGGCACACATATGACCATGCGCTTCCAGCTCAAGCGCCGCGCACAGCTTGCGCGCCATGGCCAACGTCGACGGATTGGCGTACACATCGAACGTGCCCTGGTATCCAGCCAGCCACAGATGGAATAAAAATGCCGGCACGCCATAGATATGGTCGGGGTGATTGTGGGTCAAGATCATGCCGCGCAGCCTGTGCGGATCCACGTTGGCCCGCAGCAACTGCTGATACGCGCGGCCTCCACAATCGATTAAGTAGCTGCCCGCTGGCGAGTCCCACACCAAAAACGTATTGTCACGATCGCGGTCAGGCAGCGCCGTACCAGCCCCTAGCACAATCAATCGTTGGCTCATGCTGCTCCTCCAAATTCAGCGCAGTAGAGCGCTGGACCTCCACCTGGTCAATGAAAACTTTGGCCTGTGATATGACTGAATTGAACAGGGGTTCATCACGTAGTACCCTGCTTGTTAAGCCCCGACAATAGCGTCGGAGAGCATCAAGGCTCACAGGCCGCGCCACGATATGCGTAAAGGTAACATCCGCGCTACGCTGCGCTATACTCATGCTCGCCGACATAGCGATCGTGTAAATGCCGGCGAGTTTCGGGTCTTGTAATTGCTGAGTGCGGAACGTAAAACCGTCCATGACGGGCATCAGCAGATCGACAAGAATAGCACAACATATACCGAGCAAAGCCCGAGGAGCACATGGCACGCATCGCATATTTTGATTGTTTCAGCGGCATCAGCGGCGATATGACGCTTGGCGCGTTGGTGGATGCCGGCCTTGACCTCATGCTGCTGCGAACAGAGCTAGCCAAACTCAACGTGCCGGGCTGGTCCATCGAGGCCGAACGGGTGGTGCGCTACGGCATCGCCGGAACACGCCTGCATGTGCGGACGGAAGAGCAGCAGACTCATCGCCATCTGAGCGATATTGCCCACATACTGGCGGCGAGCACATTGTCGGCGGATGTGCAAGCGCGCGCCCTGGCAATTTTCACCCGGCTGGCCGACGCCGAAGCAGCCGTGCACGGCACCACGCGTGAGCAGGTTCACTTTCACGAAGTTGGCGCGCTGGATGCGATTGTGGATATTGTGGGCGTGGTGATTGGGCTGAAGCTTTTGGACGTGGACGCTGTGTATGCCTCGCCGCTGCCATTGGGCCGGGGCTGGATCAACGCCGCGCATGGCCGCATACCCGTGCCCGGACCCGCCGTGCTCCAGCTACTGAGTGCGGTACGGGCGCCGCTGCAGCCCGACGACACACCGTTTGAGCTGGTCACGCCCACCGGCGCTGCCTTACTGGCGGAGCTAGCCACGTTTGAGCAGCCAGCCCTCAACATCGCCGCTGCCGGGTATGGCTTCGGGGGCCGGGATATCGGGCGGCTTAACGCGGTCCGCGTCTGGATCGGCGAAGTGACAACGACGCACGCAGGACCCACGCAGGATCAAGTTGTGCTCCTGGAAACCAACATCGACGATCAGCCTGGGGAACAACTAGCCTATGTCGCCGAACGACTGCTCGGGCTAGCGGAAGCAGCCGACAGCAGTTGGCCACGCGCGCTCGACGTTTGGTGGACGCCGATTGGCATGAAAAAAGGCCGCAGCGCCATCATGTTGTCGGTATTGGTACGACCCGCCGACGAGGAGGCGATTGTGACGACCATCTTTCGGGAAACGACCAGTTTAGGCCTGCGGCGGCAGCCGGTAGAACGATGGACGTGCGCCCGTAATGTACGCACCGTGACGACGGCCTGGGGCAGCGTGCGCGTCAAGGAGCAGCGCTGGGGGGACGAGCTACTGGGCGCTGCGCCGGAATACGAAGATTGCGCGGCCCTCGCCCGCGCGCACCATGTACCGCTGCGTAGCGTCTACGCGGCAGCGCAGGAGGCCCTGCATGCCATCTAACGAGCTATCCCGTGTGCTTGCCAACAAACCCTGCGGCCTGCTCACCGACATCGACGGCACGATTAGCCCGATTGCACCAACACCGGGTACAGCCCAGGTCTCTCCCGTGGCCCGCGCGCACCTCCGGCACCTAGCGCGACAGCTGGCGGTCGTTGGCGCGATTTCGGGGCGTGCCGCCAGCGACGCAGCCGCGCTGGTTGGCCTGCCCGAGCTGGTTTATATCGGCAACCATGGCATGGAGGAATGGAAAGACGGGCGAGCCCAACCCATTGCCGAAGCACAGCTCTACGTAGATGCCATTGCAACAGTTGTAGCTGAAGCGCAAGCGCAGATCGCGTTCCCAGGAGTACTCTTTGAAAACAAAGGCGTCACGGCGTCGGTGCACTTCCGCCTCGCGGCCGCTCCCGAGCGGATAGGCGCCGAGGTCGGGGCAGTGCTGGAAGCTTTGGCCGCGCGGCATGGTCTGCGCGTAACAGGCGGACGTTTGGTCTGGGAAATTCGCCCACCCTTGGCGATCAACAAGGGCACGGCCATGCGCCGGCTGGTAGCGGAACATCGCCTGCGTGGCGCTATTTTTCTGGGCGATGATCGGACGGATACCGACGCGTTTAGCGCGCTGCGGGAGCTACGCGAGCACGGGCAATGTACGACGCTGAGCGTAGGGGTGCTAGCCGCGGAAACGCCGCAGATTGTGTGCGAGCTTGCCGATGTGGTTGTAGCGGGTGTTGCCGGCGTGGAACAGTTCCTGGCCGAGGCGGTCGAAGCCGCCGGCGCTCAGGGCCAGACACAATAACAGGATCAGGCCAGCCCTGGATAGTAGCTACGCATTATTTGGCGACGGTGAGCATGTTACGGACGGCAGCTTCTAAGCGCTCCGCGAAGAAGGGCTTGGCGATAAACTCATCGACCCCGTTGGCACAGGCTTCGGCGCGTACCGCAGTGCTGGTGTAGGCGGTAATCATGATGACGTTGCTCTGCCAACGCGCCTTGAATTCCCGAGCGAGGTCTACGCCGTTCATGCCGTTGAGCATATAATCGGTGATCAGCAGGGCACATGGATGATGAGCGGCTTGAGCCAGGGCGCTCGGTCCGTTATCAGCCGTAATAATATCGTGCTCAAGCTGCAGATCGCGCAGCATCCGCCGGAGCACAATTAAAATATCGGGCGCGTCTTCGACAACAATGATGGATGGAATACTGCTCGTCAAGTCCGCCTCCCACACGTCATGCATCAGCACCGGACAAAGGTTCAAATAACTCACGCAGCAGCGTCGGTAATTCGCTTGCAAGCTTACCCCGAGTAACAATCCGATCACAGCCCGCCGCCACAGCGGCACGTGTCGCTTCCACATCGACGTGGGGCGCGAAGGCCAGCACAGGGATGTTAGCTGTTGCGGGATCGGCCTTGAGCGCCCGCACAGCCGCCTGCCAATCGGAGCGTACCTGTGTATCAACAACGATTCCGGCTACACCTTCACAGGCAGCAGCCGGGAGTGCCGCGGCGCTCGCGACGTCGCGGGTTGCGAACCCCAACGCGCGCGCAGCATCGGCCACCTTGACACCGAAAAAGAGATCGGGAATCAGCAGCAGCAATGAACGCATTGTTATTTCCGTTCCCGTGCCGGCATCCAACGACTGCTGTACCCGGCTAAGCCCGCGAGTCCTGCAGCCACAAAGACCAGTGCCAGTTGATCAAGCGTTACCTGGCCGCCCAGCCAGCTATTCAGCAACAGCAGCACGATGCCAAAGCCACCAACCATGAACCCGTGCAAAAAGCGCTCGTGTTTGGCGATCCGCCCGGCTAGCCAACCACCGGCAACCGTACAAAGAACTAGGAGCACCCACGTCACGGTGGCCGCTGTGCTGGTAAAATAAGAACCCTGGCCAATGTCGGGGGTGATGCTGATCGCAATGCCGCCGATAAGCAGGGACAGAACATTATCCAGCAAGGTCCCGGCAAGCACGGCAAGCCAATGAATTCGACCTTTCGCTTGCATCAGGAGCTCCAACCGACGGGGACCAGGGCCAGGCACGCTGCAGGCTGACATGTCCTCATTTTACCACCTCACGAAATGTGCCATATATCCATTGTTCCGGTCAGCGTACCGGCGATCAGCCCACCAAGCACAGGGACCCCGGTCATCGGCCGCATATGTTGACGATACCAGGCATCGTGCTCGGCCTGGGTCGGGAAGATGGGAAAGTAAATACCAGTCGGGTAATCGCGGAGGAACAGGTCACGCGCGATGGTACGATTGCCAGGATAGGGCTCGACGACGCCATCGCCATCCCGGTCCTCATCATTGGTATGCAAGCCAAAGGTGGTGCGGTCGGTCGGGTACTGCGCATCGACGAAATAGTACTCTTCGCGCAGCTGCCCGGCGGCATCGGTGTACGGATCGCTATAGCCGACAAGCACAACCGAATGCTGGCCGAAGACCTCAAACGGACCCCACTTGAAGGAGCCGAGCTCGATCACCACCGGAATCTGCCGGTCGACCAGGTGACGCAGCACCACCTCGGGATTTGTTTGACGCAGCGAGCCAAAGTGAGTGCCAAAGCTCTGCCGCCTGATGAGCCAGCCCGTGATCGGCGATGGTGTTCCGCCAAGCTGCCGCTGGAAGAAAATCCCTGCTTGGCGCACAAACTCGTCTTTGTCGAAGCGCGGCCGTCCCACCAAAATGTTAAGCGCATTAGCCGGCGCCGCACAGCCGCATTCGTTGATCCCCTGAGCCTGGATTGGCCATAGCGCGGGATCTGCGCTGGGAATAATGCTGTGGACATAGTGTGGGAATTGCATCGGCACGATCCTCCACCAGCTTAAATGGGCAGACGCCGCTTTTTGTTACGCCCGGCGCACGACGGCTTGGCCTACACCGCCGCGCTGCTCTCGTTACCGGATGCCAACACATCGGGAGCTTGCGCCGTGTGTTTGCCAGCCTCCAGGTGCGCCAGGTCGTTGAGGCGGAGCACACGCCACGCGTCACCTTCCAACCGCAGCTCGGTGATGGATGTGTTGCCAATAAACGGAACCGACGTAGGCGCATCGTGCTGGGCCAGCACATGTTTGAGCATGGCGCGAATCGTGCCGCCATGGGTGACAATCGCCAACGTTTGGCCGGGATGGCGCAGCGCGAGATCGGTCAACGCACCGCCTACGCGCTCCGCAAACACATCGGGCGTCTCGGCATCCGGAGCATGGTGTACCGTGGTAAACGCGCCGGGAAATTGGGCGATAATCTCGCTCCGCGTCAGGCCGCTCCATGATCCAACATTGATCTCGCGCACCGCAGGAAACGCTTGGGCCTGCCGGCGACCATCGGCAAACAGTGCCCGGGCCACAATTTGGGCAGTCTCAAAGGCCCGCCGGAGATCACTCGCATACATATGGTCGAACTGCACGCCGTCGTTTACCAGCCGCTCCGCCAGGGCTGCTGCCTGGAGATACCCTTCAGCCGACAGCGGCACATCGGCATGGCCTTGCCAACGTCCAAAACGATTCCATTCCGTCTCGCCGTGGCGAATCAAGTAAATTGTGGTCATAGCTGAATTATGAAGGAGCCAGGGGCAATTAGCAATGGAGCGGCCTGCTGAACACAGGCGTGGCGTTGCGCGGGCATGCTCTAAGGCAGACGCGCGTGCAGTCGGGCCTCGTCGAGCTCGATCAGGTGATCAGCGGCCAAGCCATGCAACAGCGTCGCCAGCCAGGGCTGATCATCGGGAGTCCAGTCCCCTTTGATCTGCGGCCCAAGCTCGGCCACAGCTAACCATACGCCCGGCTCTAGCTGGCGCAGCGCTTCCACCACACGGCCCCGGAAATAGCGCGGAGTCGTGGTAAAAGGCACGGCCCGCTCGGCAACCTTGGCCTTGCGAGGAGCTTTTGGCGCAGGCGAGTAAGTAAAAACCGCTTCGTCGGCGGCACGCCACTCGGCGTAAGCCCGACAATCGGAGCGCAGCGGGCAGAGCTGGCAGCGCGGACGAGCGGCAGTGCAGATCAGGGCGCCCAGCTCCATGATTGCCTGGTTCCAGGTCCAGCCGTCTCCCGGAGGCAGGGCAACGGCGCCTAGCTCCAGCAGCTCGCGATCAGGGACGGGAGCGGTGTCGGGTCCCGCAAAGACACGCTGCAACACGCGCCGAATGTTGGTATCCATGAAGGCCACGTCGCGCTCAAAGGCGAAGCACGCTATGGCGCCCGCGGTGTATGGACCGATGCCCGGCAGCTCGCACAACGCTTCCGGCGTTGCGGGAAACTTGCCATCATGCTCGTTCAGCACAGCCTGCGCGGTACGCTGCAAGTTGAGCGCCCGCCGGTTGTACCCTAGCCCAGACCAGGCCCGGATCACAGCGCCAGGTGATGCCGCGGCAAGTGCTTCCAGGGAGGGAAACTGCTCCAAAAAGGCAGCGTACTTGGGCTTGACCCGCTCCACCTGCGTTTGTTGGAGCATGATTTCGGAGACCAGGATATGGTACGGATTGCGCGTACGCCGCCACGGCAGATCGCGGCCATGGTCCTTGAACCAGGCGAGCAGATGTTGCTGTATGTTGGCAATCCGTGAGTCGGGGAGCTGAGCGGGTGATTCTGCGGCATTCATCCTGCATATTGTACCACCCGCTGCGCTTCAATGTACTTCACGCCCTGCAGGGATGCAGCGGCAAGTACACTGGTAGCCTTTGCAGCTATTTCTGGCGGCTGTTGCGGTTCGACTATGCGAGCCTAACATCCTTTGAAACGTCGATACTCAAAGGTAAAAATGCTTGGAGACAGCGCTCGGATGACGAGTCGATTTGGAACAAACCCGGCAGAGACACCGACACAAACGACTCCATCGATAGGATTAGGAGAAAGCTCATGGCCAATTCCCCACTTCCACGAAGTGTTAGAAAGCCGGCGGCACAGCAGGCAGAAATGAGCACCGGCGCTTTTGTTTCCGGGAAACCGGACACAGCGCAAGGAATAGCGAGCTGGCGCTGGATTATGTTTCCGCTGCTGCTCTTCATCTTCACCCGTATCGCACTGCTGGGAATAGCGTACCTCGGGTTGACCTTCATGCCCGACCTGTATGTTAACAGTGGCGATAGTCCATTTCGACAGCAGTATCCGACGCTCGACGCATTGTGTCGGCATGATTGTCCCTGGTTTCTTGCAATCGCCGAACGAGGCTACTGGGAAGCCCGGGCAACCAATTTCTTTCCCTTGTTCCCGTTTTTGACACGAGCTGTCCACGAGCTAACAGGCATACATATCCGCTTCGCACAGCTGATCGTTGCCAACAGCGCAGGTCTGGGCGCATTACTTATCGTGTATCGCATCTTTCTCAAGCTGGCAGATACAGCCACAGCGCAATGGGCCTTGGTCGCGCTGGCAGCATATCCGTTTTCTTTTTTTCAAGCGGTGGCCTATCCCGAGTCACTCATGATGTTGTTCGGCTCGCTCGCGATTTTGCTTGCCCTCAATGACCGACATATCTCCGCGGGTGTTGCGCTGGGCATCGGTGTACTGGCACGCCATTTAACGATGTTTGCTGGAGCGGGACTGCTGGTCGCGCAGCTACGACAACGTGGCCATAATCCGCGGCAGTTTCTTTTGAGTCCCGCCGTGCTTGGCTTGGTGATTCCATGGGTCTTTCTTGGCGGCTACTGCTTATACCAATACGTCACGTTTGGTGATCCGCTTGCGTTCTATCACGCTCGTAATAGTCCAATTTGGGGTCGGGCATGGTGGGGCATTTATGAGCTCTTGACCACACAGGATCGTGATATCGAAGTGTCGGTGATGCGCAGTTATATTCCCTTCGTGCTGATACCCAGCATCGGAGCCGTTGCGCTTGCGACACAGCGAAAGTGGCTCGAACTGGCAGCCTACGCGATGATCTTCATGCTCGTAGTTTGGGCAATCGGGGTCTGGGGGTTAGGGCGCTATTCTGCTTCATGTTGGCCTGCGTTCTTAGCGATCGGGCACTGGCTTGCGCGCTGGCCAGCACTGCGTGGTCCGGTGATTGTCTTTTTTGCACTCTTTCAGGGCTTCTTTTTCTATCTTTTTACGCACGCTTTTTTTATTCTGTAGCTCGCAAAAGGGCATCTGAAGCAACGAGCTTCGCGTGCAGTGGCGCACGCAGCCCAGCGGTAGCGGCTCAGGCAGCAGCGTAGCCAGTTGTGTTACATCATCGCTCGCTGCAAGTGTTCAACACGGCCAGCCTAAAACTCACCAATCTCACCCACGCGTAGCCGCTCAATCGCCACAAACC
>JADDQF010000157.1 GCA_016781505.1 bacterium | reverse complement strand
ATGAGCGCCGTCTCTTCGCATAGCAAACACCAAACCGGCTGGAGATACCAGCCGGTTTGGTGTTGGATGCCATCAACAGAAAATAATGGCGTGTAACAAGCTTTAACAGGAGAGCAGAGGCTAGGACGTAGCGAGGACGCAGGTTCATTGTAGCTAAGACGAGCAGGAACGAAGGCTCGGGAAAGATGTGGCAAGGACGAAAGCTGGAACGTGAGTGTGATAGAGCCTTGCTGAGCGCGACGTAGTGCGATGTACATGCGTTGTGATAAGATGTTAGTAGGTGCTGCTCTCCTTCATTTCTTGGTACGTGGCATAGCATACCTTCAAGGCGCGCATGCCACAATGCACCATGGGTCCTGCCCACCGCACCCTCAGCAACCGGCCAAACCTGTCTCCAAGTACTCCAAAGGCGTTGAGGACTGTTGTACTACACGCGGCCCCGGAGGTTGCCAGCCCGGCCACTTTTGGGCCACTATGGCGCGGGCGATGCGTCCGGTGTAGATTCGGCATCGGGTGGGGCACTGCCTCCACTTTGGTTGATAACCAGCGGCGTAAGCGTACCGTTTTGCCACCAGCCGATCGCCTCTACCTTGCCCCAGCGGACGTTGCCAGCCTCCGAGAGCGACTGCAACAGCGCGGGGTTGAGGGCATCCCGAGCCAGCTTAATTTGGTGACCACTTGCTTTTGGCACCCCACCTGCCCCCACCTCGTCCACCAACAACGCCGCATCAGGCCTCGCTAACAGTGTTCCGTCCAAGCGCAACAAGATCTGATCTAAAGCCCGTGGATTAAGCGCAAGATTAGCAATTGTGGTCCGCTCCGGCGCTATGCCGGTAGCCTGATCCGCGACGAACTGATAGGCAAAGCGTTGTTCTTGTCCGTAAGCTCCCGGTGGGCTCAACACACCGCGCAGCTTAACGATGGAATTGCCCACTGTCAGCCGCTGTCGAACCTCGTTCGGCAGCGGCTGAGCCAGCCAAAAAGCTTTTGTTTCATCAACATTGGCTGCGTTGGCTGGCAGCGGCACAGTCAGCAGTCGGTTTTCGCCATCGTCATAGACGGGCGTGATCAAGGTGAGCTCTTGTCCACTCCAACGCTGCGGTTCGGCCAGCACGGCAGGTAACGCAACCACAACATTGGCCGCCGGCGGAGATGCTGCCGGGAGTGGTGCCGGTTGATTCGGCGCGCAAGCGCCCAACAAACAGAGCATAGCGGCGAAGAACGTTATGCGCCAAACAAAGACGATGTGCATAGATCTGGCATCCTACCATGCTGCCGATGGCGCTGCAAACGGTACCAGAGAGCTTCATACGTTTGTATGAGAGCTTTTGGTAGGTTTTTCGACGTGGCTAAAAAGCCCTCGCTGGTACAATTATGACCAGAAACGTAATGCGTGCATTTTGTCACAAAAGGTAAAGCAGGTCTATGGGCACGAAAAACTCGCGCATCGCAGGATTTTACCAGCTCTCTCCCGAGCAGCGATTGCAAGAGGTCAAGTCGTTCGATGGCTTGAACGAGACGGATCTCACCATGCTGCGGGGCGGCAACGGCATCCTCTCAGTGGCCCGTGCCGACAAAATGATCGAGAACGTGATCGGAACGTTCGAACTGCCCCTTGGGATTGCGACCAATTTTCAGATCAATGGGCAGGATAAGCTGATTCCGATGGCTGTGGAAGAGCCATCGATTGTGGCGGGTGCCTCGTTTGCAGCCAAGCTTGCCCGCGTTGGCGGTGGTTTTCGCACCACCAGCACCCGTTCGTTGATGATCGGGCAGATTCAGCTGGTAGATGTTCCCGACATTGCCGCGGCCGAGCGCGCGATCATGGCCCAGCGCGCTGAAATCATCAAGCTCGCCAATGCCCAGAGTACATCCCTGGTCAAGCTCGGCGGCGGCGCTGAAGAGGTCGAAGTTCATCATTTCGCGGACTCGCCAACCGGCCCGCTGCTGGTTGCGCATCTGGTCGTGGACTGCCTCGACGCCATGGGCGCGAATGCAATTAACTCGATGGCGGAAGCCGTTGCGCCATTGCTTGAGCGGCTGAGTGGTGGACGAGCGTATCTCCGCATCCTGTCCAACCTCACCGACAGGCGCCTGGCAAAGGCCACGGTTGTTCTGCCGCCTGCTGCGCTTGCGCGTCCCGACATGTCGGGCGAAGAAGTGATCCAGGGTATGCTTCACGCCTTTGCCTTTGCCGCGGTAGACCCCTACCGGGCGACAACGCACAACAAAGGCATTTTGAACGGCATCGATCCGGTCCTGATCGCAACCGGGCAAGACTGGCGGGCAGTGGAGGCGGGCGCGCATGCGTATGCGGCCCGCGCTGGGCGCTACAGATCGTTGAGCAGCTGGCACTGCGACGCGGACGGCAATCTGGTAGGCGAGCTGGAGCTGCCGCTGGCGGTAGGGATCGTCGGCGGCGCCACCAAGGTGCATCCAGCCGCGCAAGCCGCGCTTAAGCTGCTTAACGTTCATTCAGCGCGCGAGCTGGCGGAAATCTGTGTGTGTGCCGGGCTGGCATCCAACATCGCCGCCATGCGCGCGTTGGCTACCGAGGGCATTCAACAAGGCCACATGGCCTTGCACGCTCGCCAGATCGCCATGAGTGCCGGGGCAACCGGTACGTTGGTGGATCTGGTAGCCGAACAGATGGTGCGCGAGCGCACGATCAAGCCGGCGCGGGCGAGCGAGCTGCTGCAAGAGCTGATCGACGTTTTTGTCTAGCAGCTAGTGCCAGCTAAAACAGGCAAGGCAGCACCTCCGCGAAGAGCATCTTCGCGGAGGTGCTTTGTTCGTGCCCTGGTTAGGGCTGTAGATACCACTGCTCGACGTTCCACAGGTAGCGCGGCGTATAAAGCGGGAGTGGCCCATCCTCGCTGGCAACCCGTTCGTTGATCACCACCCCAACTTGGTCGGTCCACAGCAACAAATACGGAAGCTCGCGCGCCAAAACGGTTTGGGCCGACTGGATCGCCTGCTTACGCTCGGCTGGCGCGTAGGCGCGGCGGGCTGCGTCGGCTGCACTGTCATAGTCGCCATTAGCAAAGCCTGTCACGTTGCGCAGGCCAGTCCGCGCATCGCCTTGCCCGCCCCAAACGTTGGCTGAATGAAACAACGCCCAATTATCGGGGTCATAGAAACGGTTGGTAGGAAAGCTCTGGGAATTCGGCGCGTTGATCCAGCTGCCGAGCAGCAGATCAAAATCATAGGGCGGCGCGAGCTTGGGCAGAATAACGGTGTTGAAGTTGGCCGGCACGACCTCCAGCTGCATACCTATTGCGCCCGCGGCTTCGGCAATCCGCTGGGCGGCCGCCACTCGGCGGGCATCATCGCCGCGGACCCAAATGCGGCTTGACAGGGGTCGCCCAGCCTTTTGCCGCACGCCATTCGCGCCTAGCGTCCAGCCGGCCTCATCCAACAGCCGTCGGGCGGCATCAGGATCAGGCGGCCGGATACCAAGGTCGGCGGGATACATGCCGGAGGCACGGGACAGGATCGTGGTGATTGGCAGCCCGGCGCCATTGGTCACGGTTTGCACCAAGGCTTCGACATCCACAGCCCGCGCCAGTGCTTCCCGCAGCCGCTGGTCGGCAAAGATGCGCTCAGGCCGCGTATTAAAAGCCAGTCCGTACCAGCCGTTCTCAGGATATGCGCCGCGCTGCAGAGGAGCGGGCTCGACGGTAGCAGACAGCGCTGCGGTGGTTTGAGGAAATTCTGCCACCAAGAGCTGCTGTTTTTGCAGGGCGGTCGCGGCCACTGCTGGGTCAGGCGCAATCACGAGCGCGACTTGGTCCAGGTTGGGCACGCCGCCAAAGTAGGCGTTGTTGCGCACAAACGCGATCGACTGATCGGGCTGCCGCCGGTCGAGCTTAAACGGCCCACTTCCAACTGGCTCATCCCAAAAGTTAAGTGCTGCAATCTGTTCCGGCGTGCGATCTGCCAGCCGGTGACGGGGCAGAATCGGAACAGCCAGTTCGGCCAGCAGGGGCGCATACGGGCGTGTCAGCGATACCACCACCGTTTCGGGCAATGGCGCGCCTGCATAGGCAATGGTGGACTGGAGATCAGCCAGCAGTGCGTTGGTGGCGGTAATGGTCCGCAGCATATTGAGCGTCCAAGCTACATCGGCGGAGGTGAGGGGCTCACCGTCGTGCCAAACGAGATTGCTGCGCAGCGTGAAGGTGATCAAGCGACCACCCGCCGATGTTGTCCAGTCTTGAGCAAGGTCAGGCTGCGGCTGAAGCTGTGCGTCGAGCTCGGTCAGGCCATTGTAGATCAGATCAGCAACGTGCTCTTCGCCCCGGCTGCGTAAATCCCAGGGCTTGAGCTCGGGAACATCGGCGGCCAGCCGGATTGTGAGCGCTCCACCTTGCGGCACGGCGGGTGTTGGTTCCACTGTCGGCGTAGGAGCTACCGATGCCACAGGTGCGACCGAGGCAGCAGCCGTCACCGCAGTTGCCGCCAGCGCCTCAGCCGTCGCGCTGGCAGGGGCTGTCGCTTGCGGTGTGGAGGCAGCCAAATCGCAGGCGGTTAACAACGCTAAGATCAACACAGTGAGACCAAAAGCCACCACAAGGGGGCGACGAAGCTCGATCATGCTCACCCTTTCCGACTACCCTGTGGTGGCAGCATCATTGACGTAGCTCTGCACCCTTGCTGGCGCCAGACTCCCCATGCGTTCTGGAGCCACCCGTGCTTCCCACAGTTACCAGCGTATGGTACACCGTTTCGTGGTGAGCTGCGATATCAGGCCAGCTGAACTTGGCGGCCAGCGCCGGTCCTTCAACGGCGAGCCGCTCGCGTAAGGCTGCGTCGGCCGCCACGCGCTCAAGCGCCGTCCGCAGCTCCACCGCTTGGCTGGGAGACACAAGCAGCGCATGAACATCCCCGACCAATGGTGGATCGAGTCGCGCAGCGGGTGTCGTCGTAACAACGGGAACCCCATGCGCCAGCGCGGCCAGCAAGCTGCCCCGGCGGAAGGACGCGCCATCGTGAAACGGCAGCGCCACCAGATCAGTCGCCATTAGCCAGCCCGATACTTCGGCCTCCGAGCATGGCCCGGTGATTTTGACACGCTCGGACAGGCCGTGGGCAGCTATGCAGGATTGCACTTCCGCAGCATAGCGTTCGTCGTCGGGCAGGGGCGCGGCGCCGCCGATGATCAGCAGCTTGAAGCGGGATGGCAGAGTTGCCAGCGCCTGCACCAGCTCCAGCACGCCTTTGGTGCGGCTCAGCAGGCCAAAGTAGCCGACAAGCACGTCATCGGGGGCAAGCCCCTGCTGCGCGCGCCATGCGGCTCGGTCAAAGTCAGCTGGTGGCGCCAGCGGGATGTTGCTGCCAATCGGAATCCGATACACCGGGGGCCGGATGCCGGCTCGCGGCGAGAACAGCCTCCGGTCGGCCGGCTCCCGGCCACGCAGACGGCGCTCGTCCGCCTCGTTCGTGACAATCACCGCATCGGCCGCCTCAAACAACCGCCGTGTCAGCCAGGTGCGCAACAGATCAGCTTTGGGAAACAGGTAGGGCAGCCGCAGATCGTGAGCGGTGACGACAATCCAGGGACGGCTCGGCAGCCGGCGCAACAGCTCGGGCAACAGGTTGATGGCCGGATGCATGCCATACGCCCCGGTCTGATACTGGATATGCACCAGGGTCGGCGCAAGCCCTTGGGCGATGCGCAGAGCGCGCCGCAGGGTTTGCCAGTTCCACGCCGGGCCGGAGGAGATGATCGTCGGCTCGTCTGGTTCGGGTTCATGCTCGGTCGATGCGGGACATAGAACGCTGATCCAATGGCCCTTGGCGATCAAGGCGCGGGCCAGCTGGCGGGTGTAATCGCCGACGCCGCCGATGGCCGGTGGATATTCACCGGTCACGACCACAATATCGAGTCGTTCCGCCATACGTTAACGCACACGCTGGAGCAGTGATTGCGCCAAAGCCCGCAGCTCGTCCAGGGCAGCCTGATCCACCGGCGCCACCCGCTCCAGCGCCTGCATCGCTCGCTCGTATTCGGCATGCGCCAACGCTTCGGCATACGCGCGCGCGCCCGCGCACTCCAGGATCGCCAGCAAGGTTTCCAGCTCCTGGCGGCTAAGGTCCGGCTGGCGGTACAGCGCCTCGAAGCGCGCCCGATCCTCGACGCTGGCGTTGCTCAGGCCATGAATGACCGGCAGGCTCATCTTGCGCTGCAGGAGGTCGGCCGCAAACGGCTTGCCCGTCAAAGCGGGATCGCCCCAGATATCCAGCACATCATCCTGAATCTGAAACGCCAATCCCAGCGCCTCGCCAAAGGCCCACAGCGCTGCAACCTGCGCCGCGTCATCCGTTGCAACCTGCGCGCCCAGGCCGGTCGAGGCGGACGCCAGCATAGCCGTTTTGCCGCGAATCATGCGCAGGTACTGCGTTGTCGACAGCTCCAGCTGGCCTTCAGCCGACATATCGAGATACTGGCCCTCGCAGATCCGCAGAATCGTCTCCTCGAAGTCGCGCAAAATCCGCAGAACGCGCTCGGGAGGAATACCCACATCGCTCAGACCATAGACTGCCCGATGCGCCAGCGCAAACATGCCGTCGCCCGCGTTGATGGCCTGGGGCACGCCCCAGATGCGCCATGCCGTAGCGCGCCCGCGACGGGTTGGGCTGTTGTCTTCGATGTCGTCGTGGAGCAGCGAGAAGTCATGCACCAATTGGATGCCGGCGGCCAGCGGCAGCGCCTGCTCAACGCGCCCGCCAAAGACGCGACAAGCCATCACAGCCAGCAACGGCCGCAGCAGCTTACCGCCACTCGCCGACGTGGGCGCAAAGCGCTCGTCAAGCCAGCCGAGATGATACTGCATCATCGCGTAGAAGTCATGGAGGTCGGCCGTTACGGACGGAAACACCGCGCGCATCGCCGCGAGGATGCGCTGCTGCAGAGCGGTACTGTGGACGGATGGTACGGAAGTCATACTGCAAGACCTTGTAATGCGGTCGTAATCCCAACCGCTATACAGCGTAGCAACCCACAGCTACACTAGATGCTGCAACCATGGATCGCGCCCATTAAAGGAGTCGCTGGATATGTCACAGGGTAAACAACCTGAATTTCGTTTCAAACCCGGTGCGGGTGGCCTGGTCAAGGTACTAGGACCACTCGAAACCAAAATCATGCAGATTGTGTGGCGCGAAAAGTCGACCACCGTCAAAGTGGTCCATCGCCGCCTTCAGGATCATCCCGATCGCGCCGACATTGCCTACACAACTGTGATGACCACCATGACGCGTTTGGCCGAGAAGGGCATTCTGGATCGCCGCCGCGATGGGTTGGCGTATGTGTACACCCCGGCCGTTACCAAAGATGCCTTCGAGTCGATGATGGTGCGGCGCGTCCTCGACGGGCTGATGGATGACTACGAAGACGAAACCATCGATTACGTGCTGCACTATCTGGCGAAAAAAGATCCCAAGCGGCTGCAGCGAATGGAGCGCGAATTGCAGATGCGCGCCGCAGGCTGATCCATGCGGGATCGCGATGCTTGAGTTGCACGCAAACAGCAGCGCCACCCAGGGGGTACCGGCGCTGCTGTTTTTAGATCCATAAACTACGCCGCAACCCGTTGCACTGCCTCGTGCAACACGACCGTGCCCCACATATCGTAGGCCGTCGCCCGGTCGATGCGCACATCCACAAACGAGCCGACCGGCGCGTCTCCAAAGGCCCACACAAAATTGTCGATCTCGGGCGCGTCACGGAACGAGCGGCCAATCACCACGGGCTGGTTTTCGGCGTCGCCGGTACCTTCCACCAATACCCGCACTGTTTGGCCAACCCAACGCTGATTTTTGCGCAACGAAACCTGCTGCTGCAGGGCGGCTGCCTCATCGTAACGACGCTGCTTCACGCGCTCGCTCACCTTGCCATCCAACGTGCTGGCGTGCGTGCCTGGCTCATCGGAGTATTTGAAGAAGCCGGCGCGATCAAACTCCATCTCGTCCAAAAAGGCCAGCAGCGCATCAAACTCGTCGCGCGTTTCGCCGGGAAAGCCGACAATAAACGTCGTGCGCACTGCAACGTTGGGCACGCTGGCGCGCAGATCAGCAATAGTTTGCCTGGTCTTGGCTGTGTCGGGTGGCCGGCGCATGCGGCGCAACGCATCGGGGTGGGCGTGCTGCAGCGGCATGTCCAGATAGGGCACAATCTGCGGATGATCCGCGATCGCGCGCATAACTGCGGGCGTGATCGAGGACGGATACGCATACATCAGCCGAATCCAGCGGTCGGACGGCACCACCTGGCCCAGCTCGTTCAGCAGCACAGCCAGGCCATCCTGCAGCTTCAGATCACGCCCATAATCGGTGAGATGCTGCGCGACAAGGATAATCTCTTGCACGCCCGCTTCCACCAGCTCGCGCGCCTCGCCCAGAATTGCCCCCATCGCCTTGGAGCGTAGGTCGCCTTTGAACGACGGGATCGTACAAAAGGCGCAGCGCATGTTGCAGCCATCGGAGATTTTGAGATAGGCCGACGGACCCTGCACATGGCGCTTGATCGGCGCGGTCCGCCAATCGCCGTACTGACCGAGCGTTGCACTGCTGCCGGACGTTAGCTCAATCAGCGGCTTTGGCGTCGGAACCGGCGTCAGCTCGATCAGCGACGTTGGCGCACTGGAGCTTGCAGTCAACGACAGCAGTCCCGCGCCCAAGCTCCGGTTAGCGGCCGGCAGCAGCTTGATCAAGTCGTCCCGGTGAGCCGCCTGATCGGGCGCCACAACCTCGCCGATCCGCATCCACTCTTTGGTCGACAGCGTTTCATCCAGCCCTGGCACATCCTGGACCAGCTGGTCCCGATGACTTTCGGCCATGCAGCCTGCGGCTACGAGGCGCTGCCCTGGCTGCTTCGTGATTGCCAGATCCCGCAGCACGCCGACCGTCTCGTCGCGAGCCGCCTGAATAAACGAACAGGTGTTAACAATCACAACATCGGCCAACTCGGGTGAGTTGACCGCAGCGTGGCCCTGGGCAAGCAACAGGCCATGCATTCCTTCGCTGTCCACATTATTCTTGGGACAGCCCAATGTAATCAGATGGTAT
>JADDQF010000133.1 GCA_016781505.1 bacterium | reverse complement strand
CCAGGCGTAGCGGCCGCCTTCACTTAACCGGCGCATCCGGCTGTCGACGTTGCCGCCAAAGGCTTCGACTTGAATATGCGCCACATCCGCAATATCTGCCTCGGTCATCCGCCGGACCAGTGGTGCCATGAATCGCTCCTAAACATCGGAGTACACGCGGGTTGCAGGCAAGGTACGCGGTAAATTCCTTACGGTCGGATGTCCGCAACCGAGTCAACGATGCGGGTTGGACGATACGGAAAGCGCTCCACCTCTTCCCGCCGTGTCACGCCGGTCAGCACCAGCGTCGTTTCCATGCCGCTTTCGGTGCCGGCCGCGATATCGGTATCCATGCGGTCGCCCACCATCACCGAATCCTCCGAGTGGGCGTCGATGGTGTTGAGCGCGGTACGCATCATGAGTGGGTTCGGCTTGCCGACAAAGTAGGGCTTAACACCCGTGGCGCTGCTGATCATCGCGGCAACAGCGCCGGTCGCTGGCACAATGCCGGTATCGGTCGGCCCATTCACATCCCGGTTGGTGGCGATAAAGCGGGCACCGCCGGCGATCAGTCGTACCGCTTGGGTAATGCGCTCAAAGGAGTAGGTGGTTGTCTCGCCCAGGACCACATACTCCGGGTCGTGTTCGGTCAACAGGTAGCCGAGCTCGTGCAGCGCCGTAGTCAGCCCTGCCTCGCCAATCACATACGCAGTCCCACCGGGGCGCTGCGCGTGGAGAAACTGGGCCGTCGCCAGCGCAGACGTATAGATGTGGCCATCCGGCACCTCCAGCCCGATGCGTTGGAGGCGCAGCTGGAGATCGCGGGGCGTGTAGATCGAGTTGTTGGTGAGGATCAAAAACTTGGCCTGCCGCTCAAGCAGCCGCGCCAAAAAGTCGGGCGCGCCTGGAATCGGCTGGTTGCCTCGTACCAGTACGCCGTCCATGTCGATCAAATAGTTTTTCGGCCGCGGCCGTGATTGCATCTCATCCATAAAAGTCGGTAAATCCTTCGTAGTCAAGCCGCTCCAACATGCGCCGAATTTTTTGGGCAGAGTCAGGAAACGGCGCGTCGGCGGGAAGGTCGCGCTGGGCATTGTACGCAGCACCGGCAAAAAGCTCATACAGCTGGTTGAGCGCCCGGCGCAGACGTGGACTATCCTCGCCTCGCAGCTTCGGCAGCACCTTTTGCTTGATCTGGAGGTCCAGCGCGGCGCGCACCGGCAGCACACCCCGAGCGGTCTCGATGTAGCGCAGCATCTCGGCAATGGTGCGATAGCCAAAGGGCTGCCCCGCGGCTTCCAGGATCGCCTCGAGCTGCTCGATCAGCTGCCAGGCTTCGCCATTAATCGGCTCGCGATAGCTTTGCCGAAACGCCCGCAGGTCGATGTCGGTGAGCTCGATCACGTTGGCCCGATCCAGCAGCTTATCCGACAAACTAAAGGTCGACTCGTCCACGTTCAGGGTGCCGGTAAGATGGACGTTGAGCGGCAGCGTAAACGGGTTGCGCAAGGTCTCGCCGTCGACGGTTGTCACCGTACTGGTTGGCACGGCCAGGTCGATCGCATGCTCGGCGGTCTCCAAGGCGGACAGGATTGGCGCGAGGTAGTATTCCGGCCGCGCCAAGTTAAGTTCGTCCAGACACACGTAATACGGCTGCTGTGGATCGGCGGCAGCCTGGTGGAGAAAGCGCAGGAACGCGGTTGGATGAAAGGTGTTGGTCAGGGCGTTGTAATAGCCCAGCAGATCCTTGGCGTTATGCCAATCCGGCTGCACCGCAACGATCAGGTAATGGGGGTTGGGCGCGGACGACGATTGAAGGTCGTAGACCGCATCGGCATACAGGCGCGTCAGCCGGGTTTTGCCGGTGCCGGAGATACCGGGCAAGATCACCAAGGGCTTGGTTTGCAGCGCAACATGGTAGGAGCGAATCACCGCATCCGGAAAGGTAAATCCGCGCCGGTTGATGCGTTCGATAATGACCTCAACCGCGGGCAAGTTGGCGGCAACGGAGTAGCGCGCGCGGCGCTCCCGAACGGCATGGTCCGCCTCGTACTCCAAGGCTTCGGCCTCTTCCATGAGCGCTTCGTTAAACGGCAGCAGCCGCAACACGTCGTCGATCAAGGTTGTGGCAAACTCGGGCGTCGCTATGCGGGGATCGTCCCAGCTGTAGCGGTAGCCGGCCCACAAGTACTTCGCCTGACGGGAGCGAAGATATTGATCAACCCAGGGCTCGTCATCCGAACCGCGCTGGGCCACCTCCGGTCGGATAAAGCGCACATCCGGCAGCTCGCTCAGCAGTGGCTGCCAAAGCGAGCGGCTCCTTTCCCAGATCCGTTGGAGCTCGGCTTTGCGCGCGCCGGTCGAGGTAATGCCGACCAAAATGGCCCGCTCGTCACCGCTGACGCCCACGTAGATCCCAGCGCCTCGCGGTGCTCGGTCAAGCGCAAAATGATATTCTTCGATTGGCTCGCGCTGGCCCCGGCCACGGTTGCGGTAGCGCGCTGCCTTCCAGCTTACCTCGTACAGTGGCCATTCTCGGGGGAGGCGGGAACGTCCCGCCTCGTTTAGTTGCTCGGCCAGGCTGGCCAGGATGGGATGCAGCTGTGCTTGCGCCGCCGCCCAGCGCTCACCGACGCCCGGCGTAAGCAATGCGCTCACGGCCGCTTGGGAAAATCCTGGAAATCCTTCTGTCATACGCCTTGTATTCTAGCATCGTCGCCAAACAGCTGATTGTTGTGCTCTGACTCATTGCGCTACGCCGTTAATCGTCACGAATCAAAAAACCGGGACCTCGCGTTAACGAGATCCCGGCTCCGCCGCAACTGCTAGGCCGTCGGCGGTCGCAGGTAAATGCGATCTTCGTCGTCGTGCAGGTCGGGGGGCAGCACGATCGGCGGCAGATCATCGGTATCAGCGAGCGCGTTGCCCGTAAAGCGCTCGACCAGCGCAATCAGCATGTCGCGCACCTCGCTGCACGCTTCCTCAAGCACATCTTCGAGGCTTTCAAGCTCATGGATCGGATCGCCCACCGTCCACCGTTGCTTGGCCTTCACTTGAGTGACGCGTGTCTCGCCGCCTTCCAGGTGGATGTTTGCATCCACCGCCACCACATTTTTATGGTCGATCATGGAGCGGTGCAGTTCCTGAATGCCGCGGGCAATCCGTTGCAGCATCCCCAGGTCATCACCCACTGCCATGTGCAGCGGCAAGGTATAGCCAATCTCCAGCGTCAGAGTAGCCTCATATGCGCAGCCAATCAAGCTATGCGAGCAGGCGACATTATCGCCGTGATACTTCTCGCATAACGCCTCGGTACCCATCGTCGAGATGGCCGTCATCGCGGCATCCCACTTAAAGGCGATCGAGGCTTGCAGGCTAGAAGCGCGTGGTGTGGCTTCGCCCTGGGGCAAACAGTTCAATGTTAAGGTGCGGGTGAGGGTTTGCGGATCAAGCTGCTCATCCGACTGCCAAACATTGAGGCCCACCTGCTCGGCACTATCGAGCAGCGCATCGGAGATCGTCTCATACGTAAGCATAGAACGCCTCCTAAATGTTAGGCCAAATTATAGCACAGCCGCCCCGGTTTGGCAGCACAATGCGTTATTTGGCTTCGGATCCAGGCCCGTCAACGGCTGCCCTGGCCTCAGCCATCGCCTGATGTTGGGCAGCTAACGGATCCGGTCGAGCTCCCGTGCCGCCTCGCCGCGCCATGGATTGTCGGTCGGCGCATCGTTCAGCATGGCTTCGTAGGTTGCCACGGCTTCGGGCGCTTGGCCAAGCTCGTCCAGGGTACGGCCAAGGAAAAAGCGAGCTTCAAAATAGTTGCTGTCAAGCCCGATGGCTTGTTCCAGCTGGCGTCGGGCAGCGCCGAATTGGCCGCCGGCCCGGTAGGCTCGGCCAAGCCAATAATGCGCCTGGGCAAAGTTGCGGTTAAGCCTGACGACCGCTTCGAGATCCTTGATGGCCGCGTCCGTCTGCTGCAGCTCAAGCAGCAGCACGCCCCGACGAAAGCGCGGCTCGTACCAGTCGTCGCGGATCTCGGCCGCTCGGCCATACGCCTCCAGCGCCGCGTCATGCCGATCCAGCTCGGCGTTAACTTCGCCAATCGTCAGCAGCGTTTGGGCATCGTTGGGATTCAGTTGGATCGCTTGGGAGAGTTCAGCTAAAGCGGCGTCGGTCTGGCCTTCGTTCCACAAGGCGCGGCCTAGGGCTGCGCTGATCGCGGCGTTATTGGGCTCCAGCTGCTTGGCTTGGGTGTATGCTTCGCGGGCCCCCGCGATCTCTTTTTGTTGCAGGCGGGCATCGCCGATGCCAAGCAACAACGGAATGTTGTGCGGCTCGATCGCCAGGCCCGTCTGAAAATGCGTCAGGGCAATCTCCGTCCGACCCTGGGCCAGCGCGGCTTTACCTAAGCCGAGATACGCTCCTGCAAGGCGGCTGTCACGTTCCAGAGCAGTGTTGTAGTGGGCGATCGCCTCGTCGTAGCGGCCTTGCTCACGCGCGATGTCGCCCTGCCCGACGATGGCCAGCGTGTAGTTGCCGCCGGCCAGCTCCAGCGCTCGCTGCTCGGCCTCGGCGGCGGCGTCCAAACGACCCTGCGCTAGGTGAGCGGTGGCCAGGCCATGATAGGCCTCGTGCGAGTTGGGCGCCAGCTCGATGGCTCGCTGAAAGCTTTGGGTAGCTGCCGCTGGATTGCCAATCTGGAGCAGCGCTTCCCCTAGCTGACGATGCACGACCGGATCAGTGCTCTGGTTTTGGATGGCTGCGCGAAACTGCTCGGCTGCCGCAGCGGGCTGCCCACGGCTGGTGTACAGCCGACCAAGCATGATGTGAGCATTGGTGCTTTGCGGATCAAGCGCTAACGCCCGCTGCAGCTCAGCCTCGGCCGTCTGCAGATCGTTGCGCGCCAGTGCAAGCTCGGCGGCTTCCTCGTGAACCAGAGCTGAGCCACCACCGACCAGCGCCCGTTGCAGCACTACGCCAGCCTCGTCAAGCTGGCCAACGGAGCGGTACAGCGCCGCCAGCATAACCATCGCCGGGGAATTTCCGGCGTTTGCCAGCGGCAGCAGGATCGACTCGGCTTCCGCGGTCTTGCCCTGTTCCCGGAGCATACGCGCCAGCTCAAGATGATGGTGTTCGATCCAGGGCCGGTGCTCGGCTAGCCAGCGATACTGCTGCTCGGCGTCGGCCCAGCGCTCGTCGGCGTCGGCCTGCGCAGCTAAGATCAGGCGGGCGGGAAAAAAGTGTGGATCAGCGGCTAGCGCTGCCTCAAGCTCAGCCCGGCCTTCATCGCGCTTGTTCTCGTCGATCAGCAGTTGGGCACGGCCAAAATGGGCTTCTGGACGTGTCTGAAGGGTGGTAGTGGCGGGAGCTGTGCGCGCCAGCTCAAGGGCGACATCAAATTGCGTGCGTGCCAGGTTGGTGTTGCCGCTCAAGAAGGCGGCCCGTCCCTGCTGGTAATGATAGTCGTACTGCAGGGGCAGGTTCGGCTCCTGCCTGAGCGCGGCCGCCGAGGTTGCGATTGCCTCCTGCAATGGCGTGCGCCGACCCCTGACCGTATCCCAAAAACGGCGGATGGGACTACGTGGCCGGTCCGCCAGCACGCGTCCCTGCTCGATCTGTACCAGCATGAGCTGATAGCGTCGATTGAGCAGCTCTTGCTCCAAAATGGCCGCCTGTGTTTCGGCCAAGCGCTGCACCATCGGCCGGCCGGCAACACCAAACGCGGCTGCCCGCTGCAAAAACTCGTTCCGAAGCGCCTCAATCTGCCGGATCGCGGTTTCGGTTTGCCGTCGTAGCTCAAGCAGTTGATCGGCGGTGCGGGCTGGGGGCAGCTCAAGCTCCCATTCAAGCCGTCCGGTAGCCGTCAACGCGGGCGTAAGCGCAAGCATGCTCTGCTCGGCGAGCGCAGGCCCGTTGTCCGGGTCGAGCGCGAGGACGCGTGTGGTTGCGCTGCGGGCGGCTTCAAGCTGGCCGCTGCGACGGTAGGCCTCGCCGAGTGTGGCCACGATGGGCGGCGAATCGGGACTGATCCGCGTTGCGCTGCGCAGATTGGGCAGGCCGGCCTCGGGCTGGCCAAGATCGAGCTGGAGACGGCCCAGGTTGGCATGGGCTTGGGCCAGCTCGGGCGCGGCGGCGAGGGCCTGTTCCAGCGCGGGACGAGCGGACTCAAGCTTTTGTTGATCAAGCCGTACGGCGCCCAGGTTGTTCCAATGCTGGGGGCGGCTGGTGGCCTCGACCGCGATCTGCGCCGCACTTTCGGCATCCGGCAGCAGGCCTTGCGCCCACAGCATAATGGCGCGCAATACGGCCGGTAGCTCCGGCCGAAGAACATCAGCGTAGTCGCCGGACAGCTGGTCGATCAGCGGCAACGCTTTGTCCGCGTCACCCCGGCTGAAATGGTTCAGGCTATCCAACAGCGGGGGGAGCACGGCCGAGCCGTTGAGGGGCTGGATGGCAAGCTCGTAGTCGGCGGGCAGCGCGAAGTGGCCATCAAAGCCCTGCCAGGTGCGCGGCACGAACGGCTCGCCCGGCAGCCACAGCAGATACGGCCGTAGCCCGGCTTGATCGGCGGTTGTGCCCTCGGCAACTTGACCCCACACCAGAACGTCTGTCCCCTCGGCTTGGGCTGCTGCCAGGGCCTCCTGGGCTGAAGCAACCGGTTGCCGCAGCACGCCAACGTTCATCGGAGTGGTCACACGCTGCTTGAGCGCGTCCACCAGCTGCTCGGCGACGATCATGCCCTGCCGCTGATCCTGCCCCGTGGATAGCAGTGGCGCGACTCGCACCACAAACGCGCCCGCTTGCACGGTTGAACCGGAATGGAGCAGACCGAGATTGGCGAGCACAAGCCACAAGGCCAGGAGCCCGATCAGGGCCAAAATAATCATGCCCGGCCGGCCCCGCGAGGTGAGGAAGCCACCTACTCGCTCGCGCGAAAAGGAGCCCTGCTTGCCCACACGCACTGCCGGAAATGGGCGCCGGCGGAAAAACACCACCCCAACGGCCACTCCCAGGAGCACGACGAGAAGCATCAGTGGCAGCATGGTTGTTCGCTTTTGCTATGGGCTGCCGTCAGTCGGCGGAAAACGTTCGTTAAGCCGTAGCAGTTGGGCAACGCACGCCCGGTAATATTCGGGAGGAAACGGCTCGGCAATAAATGCGTACGCGCCACACGCCCAAGCACGGCGCTCGTCCTCGCTGTGCGGCGATGCAATGACCAGTGGCAGCGCAGGACGCGACTCGCGCAACGCCACGGCCATCGGCCAACAGCCGGGATCGGCAACGTTAAGGGTGACAAGATCGGGCAGCTGGTCCACAATTTCTTGCAGCCGCGGCACGGCGGTAAACGCGATACTGCGGCAACGTCCGTCAGACAGCAGGGGCTGCAGCGCCTCATGCAGCAGTGGCTCAGGACTTACGACCACGATCGTCAGCGGCTGTCCACGGCGGTCTTCATCTGGCGCCACCGGCATATCACGCGTCCGGCCGTTGATCGCCAGGGAGCTGCCCGCAAACTTTTTAGCGTAGCTCTTCATCTCCGTGGCCATGGCCGCAACTTCTTCATAGGAGGAAAAGGCCCGGTTATCGTTGGTGACGCCGCCGATCGATACGCTCACAATCGGAAAGCGGCGCGGCATGCCGAACCGGTCCACGCCGCGGAGATAGCCGCGCTGTTTGTCGGACGGATCGTAGAACGCCAACACTTCCCGATCAAAGCGCGCAATCACTTCATTGCTCAGGCGTTCCATCGTCTGCGGCGGTGTGAGCGCAATAAAGTCATCCCCGCCGATATGCCCGACAAAGATATCGTCGCTCTGCGCAGCCGCGTGCAAATCTTGTAAAATATTGGCCAGCAGCTTGATGACGCGGTCGCCTCGGGCGGGACCATACACGTCGTTGAGCGCCTTAAAATTGTCAAAGTCGAAGTACAACAGCCCGAACTGCTCGTGCGACTTGATGCGGCGCTCAACCTCGTCCGCAATGGCCTTGTTGCCGGGCAGCTGGGTCAGGGGATTGAGAATGGGCACGCGCGCTTGGCGCCGAAGATTCGCCTTAATGCGCGCGACAAGCTCGTCGGCGTCGAACGGCTTGGGGATATAGTCGTCCGCGCCGCTCTCGAAGCCGATGACCACTTCTTCTGACTGCGTACGGGCCGTCAGCAGCAACATCGGTAGGTGACTGGTGCGGGTATCGTTGCGCAGTTGGCGCACAGCCTCCAGTCCATCCATCAAGGGCATGTTGACGTCGATCAGCAGCAAATCCGGCTGTTGGGAAACAGCAGCGCGCACCAGTGCCTCGCCGCTTGGCACCGTGATAACGTCGAATTCGTGTTCTTCGAGAATGTCTTGCAGCAGCTGCCGGAGACCGGCATCATCGTCCGCAATCAGAATACGCTCTGCCATAAATCCAGCCGGCCTCACATGCCTATCCGCGCGTGCGTTGCTCAAGAACTGCGCACAATTTTCCTACAATATCAGCAGGACTTAGACCGTCACTATTGACGATATACGCGTCGGCAGGCTGGAGTGTATTTTGAGCATCAAGTGCGTCGCGCCGCCGTAAATCCTCGAAGACCTGTTCAAAAGAAGCCTCGCGACCCTGGCTGATAAGCTCATGATGACGCCGTCGGGCGCGCTCTTCGGCTGAGGCAAGCAGGAAAATCTTAAAATCAGCATCGGGCATGACAACGTTGCCAATATCGCGGCCGACCATCACCACCCGCCCGCGGCGCCCAATCACACGCTGCTGTTCACGCAGCGCTGTGCGTACCGCCGGATGCGCTGACACAGCGGAAACATGTCGCTCAACCTCGGGCTCCCGAATCGCCCAGGTAATGTCTTGGCCGTCGGCGGTTACCGTGTACTGTCGGCCATCCTCCAGCGTTGGCGGCTCGACATGCGCGTTCATCTGCTCGGCCAGGCGGACAAGGGCCGGGACATCGTCGGGCGCAATGCCTTGAGCGAGCGCGAGGTAGGTGAGCGCACGGTACAGCACGCCGGTATCGAAGTAGGTGTAGCCAAGCTGCTTTGCCAAGAGCGCGCCGAGCGTACTTTTTCCCGAAGCCGCGGGTCCATCAATTGTGATAATAGCTGGCTGCAGCATCCGTGCTCCTGTCTGGCCCTCCTGCTTCGGTCGGCTATTGTAGCATGGCGCTTTGGCCGTCCGCAAGCACGCCGGTACCGGGAG
>JADDQF010000096.1 GCA_016781505.1 bacterium | reverse complement strand
TATATCGAGACGTCCCACCAATCCCCGACTCAGCATAACCCAACGAAACCCACAATGGTCATGCACGCCCCAGACGGGTAAGCAACGCCGTAGGTGCCCAACAGTGAACGGCAATACCCCCTTTGACTCGAAAGAGCTAGTTGACACTCGGACAGGATGGAGTGGCAGAGGAAATGAGCGTAGACAGTGCTGAAAGAGTGTAGAGTGAGCATACCAGAGGACATGCCAGATTCAAGAAGAAGGTCTGCGTGGAAGTCGCATCACGCGGTACGCTGGTCATTCCGCCGGTTCGTGTGACGGCCCAACGGCAGTTACGGTCGCTCCGAACCGGGCACTGGAGCTGACCCTGTGCTACGTCGGGGAACGTGGTGAATTTTCACGAGTATCATCGTATCGCTGCTCGTGTTTGTGTCGGTGGCGGCAGCTCAGCTTAGGCATCGTGCTCCACTGCAGGACGCGACTCGATGGTGTCTGCTCGTGTTTCGGGCTCCCACGGTCCTTAAATGCCACAGCTTGATGACACTGATCCATCAGCGTATTGCGCGTGCAGGGCGCTATGCCTCGCTTCGGTATCAAGATCACCTTCTGCACGATCCAGCCGATGCTGGTGTTGTGCCTGCGGTTGCTTGCAACGCCGCCGTTCAGTACAATCCATGGTGTGGCTGGCCTCCAGTCCTCCCGAGTAAGGCATACACTATGCGAATTCTTTCAGCTGAAACGCTCAGCAAACAATATGACTCGCGCGTGCTCTTTTCCGATGTGTCATTCGGCATAGAGCAGGGCGCCCGGATCGGCCTGATTGGCGTGAATGGCAGCGGCAAAAGCACCCTGTTGAAGATTGTGGCCGGCCAAGAGCTGCCGGATACTGGCCAGGTAACGTTGCGCTCGGGCACGCGCATTGCCTATCTTGCGCAGCATCCGACGATGGATCCAGGCATCACCGTGCGCGACTATATGTTCTCCGGCGCGGGCGAACGGCGCCATTTGCTGGGAGATTATGAAGCGGTTGTCGCGCTCCTGCGGGACGAGCCCGAAAATTCCGCGGCCTTAGCCCGGCTGAGCAAGCTGAGTGAGCAGCTTGATGCTATCGGCGCGTGGGATGCTCAGGCCGAGGTCGAGGCGATTTTAACGCGCCTCGGTGTTACCGCATTGGAGCAGCGTCTCGGGGAGCTTTCGGGCGGTCAGCGGCGGCGC
Source organism: bacterium (assembly GCA_016781505.1). Taxonomy (GTDB): domain Bacteria; phylum Chloroflexota; class Chloroflexia; order Chloroflexales; family Kallotenuaceae; genus LB3-1. The sequence goes on along the minus strand of JADDQF010000096.1, from coordinate 8,055 downwards.
GTAGCCCTGGCGCAAGCCTTGATCGAGCCCGCCGACCTGTTGATTCTGGACGAGCCCACCAACCACCTCGACGCCGATACGGTGGATTGGCTTGAAACCGTGCTCGGCCGGATGTCGGCCGCGCTCTTGTTGATCACCCATGACCGGTATGTGCTCGACCGACTGGTGCAACACACCTGGGAGCTGGACGGCGGCCACCTGTACCAGTATGTTGGCGGATACAGTACGTTCTTGGAACAAAAGCTAGCTCGTGCCGCTCAGCGCACCGCAGACGCCGCCCGGCATAAAAGTGTTCTCCGCCGGGAGCTGGCGTGGCTGCGGCAAGGCCCGCAAGGCCGCGGCACCAAGCAACAGGCGCGCATCGACCGCATCAACGCGCTGCGAGAACAGCCCGAGCCAGGGCCGGAACGCACCCTTACCCTCACGCCGATTGCGCAACGGCTCGGCACACGTGTCTTGGAGCTGGAGCAGGTTTCCAGGCGCTACGGCGACCGCGTGCTGCTCCAAGAGCTAACCCTATCCATCGGACGCGGCGACCGTCTCGGCATTGTCGGGCCTAATGGTGTCGGCAAATCAACCCTGCTCAATCTGCTTGCGGAGCGGGATCAGCCGGACAGCGGCAGCGTAGTGCGTGGGGAAACGGTGCATCTGGCGTATTATGACCAGGAAAGCACGGCCCTGGCCGACACCATGCGGGTGATCGATTACGTGAAGGACGCCGCTGAGCTGGTGCGAACCGCGGATGGCCAGCTTGTAACTGCCGGCCAGATGTTGGAGCAATTTTTGTTTCCGCCGCAGATGCACTATGCGCTGATCGGCACGCTTTCGGGTGGGGAGCGCCGCCGCTTGTACCTGCTGCGTACCCTGATGTTCGCGCCCAACGTGCTGCTGCTCGACGAGCCGAGCAACGACCTTGACGTGCAAACGCTGGCCGCGCTTGAAGGCTACCTGGATAACTTTCCGGGCACGCTGATCGTCGCGTCCCATGATCGTTACCTGCTTGACCGTACCGTCGATCAGCTGTTGGTCTTTGAGGGCAACGCCCGCATCCGATCATTTCCTGGCAGCTACTCAGCCTACGCGGCCGCCCGGCGTGAGCAGCCTGCTCCCAATGTCCGCCCCGCGAAGCAGGAAGTTCAGCGCGAGCCGACACGCAAGGTCCCGGCCGAACGGCCACGTTCGCTCTCGTTCAAGGAGCGCAAAGAGTTAACGCGGCTAGAAGAACGTATTGCCGAGCTCGAAGCCCTTCAAGCAGAGCTGAATGCTAAACTTAATACCGCATTGCCTTACGATGCCCTGCAACAAACCGCCGAAACCCTTTCCGCGACCGGCGCCGAGTTGGAGCAGACATTCGAGCGCTGGGCAGAGCTCGCCGCGATTGCCGAGGGCACTGCGTAAATTCAGGTCAGCGCCCGCTGGCAGCCGAGTGGGGGATGGGCAACTCTCACACCGGCTAGCAGACGAGGACGATACCTGTAGAGGCACAGCACTATTGAATGGATAGGAGGCGCCGTGTCGAGCTTGCGAAGGTTGCCGATATCGCCTACTCCATCAGTGGCTGGAGTACGTCGCGTACGCGCTCCAGCACGGCAATATGCGCCGCAGGCGTCGGCAGTCCAGCGCCCATAGTGTTGATACAAAGATGCGTCGCTCCTAGCGCCCGCCAGGCGGTTGCGTACTCCAGCCAGGCAGCTTCAGGCTGGTCCTTGATACTCAGCCGGGCTTCGATGCCGACCTCCTCAGCCGCACGGCCGGCTGCCACAGTTGCCGCGCGCAGCCGTTCAACCTGGACACGCGCCGTATCGTCCGGCGGCAGCTGCGGAAACCAACCGTCGGCCATGCGCGCAATGCGTTGGATGACGATATCCGCTTCACCACCAATCCAGATCGGAATGGGGCGCTGCGCCGGCTGTGGATTGATACCAGCGGCATCAATCGTATGCCAACGACCCCGGTATGTCACAACAGGGTCGTTCCAAAGCGCACGCAACACTGCAATCTGTTCTTCGCTGCGCACGCCGCGGGTGCGAAAATCTTCGTTGAGTCCCTCATACTCAACGGCATTCCACCCTACGCCAATGCCCAACCGCAGCCGACCCCCGCTCAACACATCGACTTCGGCGGCTTGCTTGGCAACCAGCGCGGTCTGCCGTTGAGGCAGGATCAGCACGCCCGTCACCAGTTCGAGTTGCTGTGTACATGCCGCCAAAAATCCAAACAGGACGAATGGCTCGTGGAACGGCGTCTCGCTTGTATATGGACCACGCCAATCCGGCCGGGTCGCCCTGCTCGCTCCCAACACATGGTCGTAGACCAGAAGGTGGCGATAGCCGAGCGCTTCCGCAGCTTGCGCATACTCGCGGATGGCAGCAGGATTATTGCCGATTTCGACTTGAGGAAACACAACGCCGATGCGCACGTGACTTGCTCCTTTCCTGCTCGTTGGTCGCAGTAGTATAGGGGCATCCTGGTATCTGAATAACTGCCCTTCACTCAATTTGTGGAAGCTGCCTTGCTGGACGCAGGCGTGGAAAGCAATGCGGGAGCGTGGGGAAGATGCAGCATGTGGATTGGAGGCTATCCTTGATTGGACGCCGCTGGGGCAAGATTCTGCAGTGCGCGGCTAAAGGCGTTGGGATGTGTGAAAGCTCGTTGCAAGGACAACCACATGTCCGCCGTCTTTGATACGATCGTTGTCGGTGGCGGCCAAGCTGGTCTGGTTGCAGGCTATTGGCTCAAACGCTCCGGCCTGCGCTTCCGCCCGTGCGATTGATGCCCCAGCGCATCCTGGGCCAGGACCTTTTCTTCTCGTTCGGTTTGCTAGGTGTTGAGCGTCTGCCTTTGGGCCATTTTCGGCGACTTTCCCAGGTGCAGGTTGTTGTCGATAGTGGAGGCTACCGCGCCCTCTTGCAAAACGGAGCGTTAGATTGGCGGCCGATGTTTAGGGCATTTACTTCGGATGGTGTGCTTTGGTCCAATGGCCAATCCGAAGCCATCGACGCCGTGATCTTTGCCACTGGCTATCGCTCCAACCTCGCCTTCTTGAACGGTCTCGGCGCATTAGATCGCTTTGGTCAGCCGTTGCAGCGTGCTGGGGTTAGTCTAACCACGCCGGGCTTGGGCTATGTGGGCCTGCAGGGACAACGCACCTTTGCATCGGCTACCCTGCGTGGTGTCGGGCTCGATGCCGCCTACGTCGTATCCCGCCTGCGCCGATACCTGTGGCACAGCCATCAATTCGCAGGGAATCAACAGGTTGGGTGAGGCAAGCGGCTATCCTCCCAATGGTTGGGGCGTTTCGCGAAGCTGCTCAGGTGGCAGCTCCATGAACTGTTCACGGTGCATTGCGATGTTAGCTGCCAGCTCGGGGAAATCGGGATCGATGCGGTAAGCATAGCCATCCCAGTAGCCGTCTCGCTCCGGTATAAATCGGCGCGGTGCCGCCATCGTGCCCGACAACGCTGCGGTTTTAAGTTGACGGCGTAGACGTTGCCGGAGCTGTTCCAATTCGGCACTGTGCTGCGGAACGGCCTTGATTGGCGGCAAAATTCGCATGCTCAGGCGCTGACCATAGCGGAGCCGAGATGTGTAGGGGTGCTCCCATACGCGGTGACTCCCGGTCAAGACGATCGGGAGGATAGGGCGGCCCAACGCTCGCGCCAGGGAAAATGCACCTAGGTGAAAGTCGGTCTCGATACCCAAAATGGCGCCTTGTGGAAAAATAATAATGCTGTCGCCCTGCGCGACCACGCCTTGCGCCGCACGCAACAGGTGACGATAGCTTCTGGCTCCGTTTTCAGGCGACACGCAAATCTGGTCGGTGTCGCGCAGATATGGCCCCAATACCCGCCAGTCAAACAGCTCGTCCCGTGCGACAAAGCGTAGGTTGAGCGGCAAGTGCAGCAGCGCGATAACATCCGCGAAGCCTTCGTGCAGCGGGGTGATAACATACCTCTCGCCGGCGCGAATGTGCTCCAGTCCCGCGATTTCGAGCTTGATCTCCAAGTGGCGCCGCAGCCCGCGTGCCCACCAGCGCTCGACGGCGTGTACCCAGCTACGTTGGACCCGCCTGGCGAGCCAACGTGCCAGCAACGGTGGCCCCCCGATCCAGAGAACAATGCCGAGCAGCGTTTGTAGGTAGCGGCCGAGTGTTGGTACGCCAATCAGACGCTGTGCCACAAAATAGCGCAGCGCAGGCTCTTCAGGCGTTGGCGATGACGGCGCCGATGACAAGCTCTGCTGTGGCATCATATCCTTCTGGCAGCAGGGTTTCAGCGCCTTTTTTAGCACACTTCAGACCAACGTAGACAGGCGACTCCAGATGGCAGTAACAAAAAACAGGGTTGAGGCTATGCCCTGGCTGGTCACCGCGTTTCCTGCTAAGCGACCATGGTAGGGGTTGGGCAATCAATCGCCCTGCAGGGTTGTCCGCGAACATCTGTCGTCGTTGAGCTTAAGCCTCGCAAGGGCGATGGGGAAAACTGGTATGCATGCGGTCGGCCATCCGGCTGAGCTGCACAAAAACAAATGAGGCTAGACAATTTGTCTAGCCTCGTGGTGTGGCTAAGCCACCGCATGGGGTAGCGAACTTACTTGCTCAAGCCCGAGTTGATCTGCGAGAAGACCGTCGAGACGCGATTGCCGAGCACCGACAGAATACCGATAACGACGATGGCGATGAGCACCAGGATCAAAGCGTACTCGACCAGGCCCTGGCCTTCTTCACGAGCGAAAAAGTTGCGAAGCATGATGGTGAACTCCCGTAGCGAATAATTGCTGCTAACAATGGTTGTAGTGTATGCTACCGGAAGCGCCGATACAACAGGCTGATACTCCTATTTCAACATAGTACTGAGTGTGGGGCTCGACCATGGAGCAAGTACCACTCCAAGGAAAAAGACTCATGCGGCTGGAGCTGGCATGGTGGTAGATAGATGGTGACGTACCATGCTGTTTACCACCATGCCGGCTATTGCGCTGCCGTGAGGCGATACACCCGACCACCGGCAAGGTCCGTAATGTATATGGCTCCCTGCTCATCCTCGCCGAACGAGCTGATGGCTAGCGCTGTTTTGAGCGCTTCTGTCATCTGCCACTTCCCTGTGCCAGCGCGGCGCAGCGTCCAGATGCGGCCCGAACAGAAATCGCCAAAGATGTAGGTGCCTTTGAGCGCCGGATAATCTGCGCCCCGGTACACGTAGCCGCCGGTTATGGCGCAGCCCTGGCTGTGATTGTACTCGGCAATCGGGGTTGCCAGACCGGCCCGGTTACATGTTGCAGCCCCAAGACAGCTGGTTCCCTCCACAATCGGCCAGCCGTAATTTATGCCGCCCGCTTGGCCTTGCGGCCCGTAATGCACCCACTCGCTGCGACCTTGCCCAACATCGGCGATATACAGATCGCCGTTGGCCCGGTCAAAAGAAAAACGCCACGGATTGCGTAGCCCTATCGCCCAAATCTCTGCCCGCGCAGTCGGGTCGTTAACGAATGGGTTATCCGCTGGAATCCCGTAGGGCGTGCCGCGGTCAACATCGATGCGCAGCAGCTTGCCCAAAAGCGTTCCGTGGTTTTGGCCATTGCGATAGGTATCGTTTGCGCCACCGCCATCTCCCAGCCCAATATACAGATAGCCGTCCGGCCCAAAGGCGAGCATCCCGCCGTTGTGGTTGGCGGCTGGTTGCGCTTGACGCAGCAGAATTTGCTCACTCCGAGGATCGCCGGTTTGTTTATTCGCGTTTAGGCCAAAACGACTGATAACGGTGTTGCCGTTTGTATCGATGTAGTTGACATAAAAGTAACCGTTCTCACGGAACCGTGGATGAAAAGCCAGCCCAAGCAAGCCTTGCTCCCCTCCAGTTGAACGGACACGGGAGCCGATATCGAGAAAAACGTCGCCTGCGGGGATGATCTTGATCGTGCCGCCTTTTTCAACCACAAAGCGACGACCAGTCCCGTCTCGGGCGTGGGTCACAAAAAGGGGCTGTTGGAGGCCGCGTGCAACTTCTTCGACCCCCAGCTTGACCGACTCTGGCTGCGGACGCTCGGGTGCAGCACCAGCATTGCTGCCGCTTGTTTCGTTGCCGAGCAAGCCGAGCAGAACGCGGAACTGCGGCGGATTATGGGGATGGTACTCGAAGCGGGCACGCTCGAACCATTGCGTAAGGACCCGATCGCCGCTGCTGTTCGTCTCAAGCTGGGGCGTGGTGAGGGGCAGGCCAAACAGGGCTACGCTTTCCCGCCAGTTGGTGTCGGGGTAGTCAAGATCAAGGCCATGCGTTTCCCAGTAGGTTTTGAAACCGCTGGCGGCCTCCTGGTCGCAGATCGTATGACCCGTTTCGGCCACCCACAAGCAGTCAGCCTGTTCGGTTTGGCGCGGCGCATCTTGCCAGCGCCGGCCTTGCTGCAGCAGCCGGTCATCGCCCAATCGCCCGATCAGGACATCATAGGGTGGTTGGTTTTCCGGATGTAGCTCAAACCGGTTGCGCTCGAACCATTGCGTCAGATATGTCTGGCCTGTATCGCGGTTGCGCTCGTGCTGCGGCGCTGTGATCGGCAAGCCAAAGATCGCTAAGCCGCCGTGCTGCTCCCAAAACTCGCGAAACCGGCCGCTGATACACTGCCCCGTTTCGGGGAAACAGCGTGCTGTAGCTTGGAGGGCTGCCTGCGGCGCCATTGTCCCGTCACCGGCGACGGGCATGGCAAGCACCAGCAGCAGTGGAACAACCGGCGCGAGCGACCGACGAATGCTTCTGTGTGGCATACATCTTTCCCTTGCAGAAGCGCCAGGCCGTGACCAACTCGTGATCTAGCCAGCAATGGAGGCCAAGCGGCGCACGCCTTCCTTGATTTGATCCGCGGTCAGGGCACAGAATGGCAGGCGCAGAAAGCGGTCTCCGTCGTTTGCGTTGGGAAAGAAGGCGCGGCCATCCGTAAGGTTAAGCTTAACCTCCGCGGCACGCTGGCGTAGTTCGGCATTGGACACGCCTTGGGGCAGCCAAACCGACAAAAAGAAGCCGCCATCGGGCTCGATCCACCTGGCTTCCGGCAGCTCTGCCCGTAGTGCCGCGCCAATCGCCTCCAAACGAGCGCCATACAGCTTGCGGAGCCGTTCAAGCTGTGGCTCCAACAGTCCACGATCGCAGAATTCGTAAACAATCGCTTGCCCGAGGACGTTCGGCGCAATGTAGGTGTCTTCGGCTACCTTGGCCAGCTGCTTGATTCGCGCCGGCTCGCCCACCATGTAGCCAACTCGCACACCGGGGCTGATCTGCTTGGTAAAGGACGACATATGCAAGGTGCGCTTGGGCGCAAGCTCGTGAAGTGTAGGAATGGCTTGCCCGCGGTAACGTAATGGACGGTAGGGCGCATCTTCGATCAGCCCAAAGCCGTACTGCTCGGCCAGCTCGACAATGCGCTGCCGCTTACGAAGCGAGGTTGTGACTCCCGAGGGATTTTGGAAGTCGGTGATCAGGTAGATGAGCTTGGGCGTTGCTTGTTGCAGCAGTGCTTCCAGCGCCGCGATATCGGGCCCGTCACTCTCGAGCGGAATGCCCTGAACTCGCGCGCCTGCCCGTCGCAATAGCGTAAGCGTTCGGTCGTAGGTGGGCGACTCGACCAACACTAGATCGCCCGGCTCCAACAATCCATGTGCCAAAAAATCGACCAGCTGCAGCGAACCGTTCCCCAACATAACATGATCCGGCGTCACGTTATGCTGCGCTGCCAGCCATTCGCGCAGTGGCAGGAAGCCGAGACTCGATCCATATTGCATCGAGAGTGTTCCATATTTGCCGGTAAGTACGCTTCCGGCGCAATCGGCTACTTGCTCCAGCGGATAGCTTTCGTCGGCAGGTACGCCGCGTGTGAAGTTGATCGGCGGTTGTGTCGAACTCATGCTTGTAGCTTCCCTCCATCGTGACTTGCGGTACGGGCACATCGGCCAATTCTGCGCCGTCAATGGTACCACTTTACGCAAAAATTCCTATGCATTCTGCTCCCTAACTGCCCAACTCGTACATGTGTTATCCAACCTCTTCAATTTGGGAGTTTCGTTCA
>JADDQF010000030.1 GCA_016781505.1 bacterium | reverse complement strand
GCTCCAGCTCCCGCAGCCGCTTGATCGCGGCCACATCCACACCACCATACTTTTTCCGCCACGTGTAAAACGTGTTCTCAGAAATGCCGTGGGTCCGGCAGACGCGGCCAATGGTTTGCTCGCCAGTTTCTGCCTCACGCAGGATTTGGACGATCTGCTCCTCCGTGAACGTGCTCATCTTCATCTGAATCATCCTCTCGTTGAGGCGATTCTAACCGATCAATCGGTTCTCATTACTGGGGGCATGTCAGCCGTCCGTGCCGTCCTCGTTGGCGGCAGCTCAGCTGGGACGATAGCGCAATTGCTTCTGCGTGCAAGGCCGCCCAACCGACCACCCATCGTTGAGCAATTACGGCGCGGCACTGTGTTGAACTACACGCTGCCTACAAACCAGTGCTGCATAAAGACGCAGCATCTAGCTAAGGGACCTGCCATCTCACGGCTTAACGACCGTTGCCAAAGCAGATGTGGGGCTGCGCCTGCCCAACATGAGCTAAGCACTGCGCAGCTATCGCCTCGAAGAGCTCCGCCGCCTATGCGCAGCATCAGCGGGCGATGGCATCAATGGGATTGGACCTGCTGCACTTTCGATGTGATCTAACACTGCTGCTTCAGCCGCGCCAGCAACACTTGCTTACGCACCTTCTGTTGATATTTGACAATTCTTGACTTCTGGTTATACTGTCGTCGGCAGGGACACCATCGTTCGTGGTTGCATCACAGTCAACGTACCGGAGGTCGCACTCGTCCACTCATCCACCTTCGCGCTTAACGGTGCATACGCACCGGCTATCCTGCCCCCCTTGTTAACTTAAGCACCAAACGGTTTTCAGCCACTGCTGCCGCGGCGGCAGGTTTGCTGTCCCTGCTTTTCCTCACACGTCTGTCACCACAGACGTTGCCCGCCCTTGGAGCTGCGTTGCTTAACGCTGCGAATCAGAGCACAACTCACGGTCGGACACCACAATGCCGTGGTGCGTTAATCCTCATCGATTAGGAGTTGGAACGATGCGACGGAATGTATGGAGCGTCCTGGTTGCCGTGGTCGGTCTTTTCGCGCTCGTCTTCAGCAGCCAGCCGGCTGGTGCTCAAGGCAAGCCGGAAGGCAAGATCGTCCAAAGTTACCGTGTACACGAAGGTGGTGGACGGCCGGCATGGGTGGACGAAGCGTTGGGCCGCAGTGTGGCGTACCTCCGCGACCATGGTCAGGCGCTGGGTCTCCGTGATGCAGCCGCAGAACTTGCGCTGCTGGGCGCGGATGTGGACGATCTGGGCCAGACCCATGTCCGCCTCGACCAAGTCAAGGATGGTGTTTCCGTATTTGGTGGCCAGCTCATTACGCATCTTGACGCCAACATGGTGCTTGAAGTGGGCGGCAACGTATACCCGCGTGCCGACGTCGCTACACGGCCTGCGGTTAACCCGGCCCAGGCAGTAAGGGCCGCCAAGGATGCGCTCGGCTACAACGGCGATTTTGCCAATCAGCCCGAGGCGGCACTGGTAATTCTGCCGAACCAAATGATCAATGCGGACGCGGCGCCGGGAGCGCGGCTGTGCTTTCAAGTTGAATTGTTGGTGGAAGACGGGACGGACAACACCGGACGCTACCGCTACTTCATCGATGCGCAGACGGGCGTCGTCGTATGGTCCTACAACGATATGGACACGGCGACCGGATCGGGCAAGAGCTTGTACAGCGGCACGGTCAGCATCGGCACCCTGCTATCCAGCGGCACGTATTACCTTCAAGATGATGGCCGCGGCTCGATGCTAACCTACACGATGCGCAACACCACAACCCAGGGCTACTATCTCACCGATGGGGATAACGTTTGGGGCAATTTCGCCAACAGCAACGAGGATACCGCGGGCGTAGACGCGCACTTCGGTGCCGCTAAAACCTGGGATTACTACCTCAACAGGTATAATCGGCGTGGCATTGACGGTAATGGCTACCGCATGCGGAGCCGCGTGCACTACGGCAAGAGCTACAACAATGCCTTCTGGAACGGCTCGTTGATGACGTACGGCGACGGCGACGGCTCGATCTTCTCGCCACTTGTCTCGCTGGACGTGGTTGGGCACGAAATTACGCATGGCCTGACCGAAAAGACGGCCGGCCTGATCTACTCGAACGAGTCGGGCGCCGCAAACGAGTCCTTCTCCGACATCTTCGGTACGGCGGTTGAGTTTTACACCGGCAATGTTGGCCGGACATTGGACTACGATATCGGTGAGGATATTTACACGCCCGGCAAAAGCGGTGATGCGCTGCGCTCCATGAGCAATCCTGGTCTGTACGGCGATCCCGACCACTATTCCAAGCGCTACACCGGCACCGAGGACAATGGCGGGGTGCACACCAACAGCGGCATCCAGAACCAGGCGTTTTACTTGCTGGCAGCTGGCGGTACCAACCGTACGTCGGGCATCAGCGTGACCGGGATTGGCCGTGGCGCCGCAGAGCGGATCTTTTACCGCGCGTTGACGGTCAAGCTGACATCGAGCGCGGACTTCAAAGCGGTGCGGGCGGCCACGTTGAGCGCTGCCGCCGATCTGTATGGCTCGACCAGCACGCAGTACAACACGACCGCCAAGGCATGGAGCGCGGTTGGCGTGCAATAATCACACGTAGCTTGCGAGTGTTTGCTGGACACGCCGCCCCTATGGGCGGCGTGTTGCGTTGTGCCGAAAACCAGTGGTACACCACGAGGAACACACTATTTCACGCCGCAGGGGCATAGATTATTTTCATCAGCCGCTGGCCTGTGGCGATGACGCGGTTAATACCGGCAATTGGCAATCGGTTGCGGGTTCATCCAACGATCCACAGCCCTCTTTTCGCATCTGTAACCCGGTGACCCAAGGCGAGACCTACGATCCGGATGGCACCTGCGTGCGGCGCTATGTACCGGAGCTGGCCAATGTGCCCCCCAAGTACTATAGGATTTGGGCAGCGACGACCCGAGTTATGATAGTTAACACCTCCGGAAGCGTAAACGTCATCAGGGCTTGGCAAGATCGGTCTTAAGTTGAAGCCACCTGGGACCAGCGATGCATAAACAACAAACCACGCCCAGAAGCGGGAACATCCAGCCCTAAGCGTGGTTCGGAACAAAGTTCGATCGGATCAGAAGCGCTCGGTGATAACCTTGGGCTGCGTGAAGAGCAACAGGTAATCAGGACCGCCCGCCTTGGAGTCTGTGCCACTCATGTTGAAGCCGCCAAAGGGCTGCACGCCGACCAACGCACCCGTGATCTTGCGGTTGAAGTACAGATTGCCGACGTGAAACGTGTGCTTGGCGCGCTCGATTCGCTCACGGGAGCGCGAGATCAAGCCGCCGGTAAGGCCATACTCGGTGCTGTTGAAAATCTGCTCAGCATGCTCGAAGTCGCGCGCCTTGACGACGGCCAGCACCGGGCCAAAGACCTCCTCGCACGCCAGGCGGCTCCCTTCGGGCACATCGGCCACAATCGTCGGCTGAATAAAGTAACCCTCATTTGCGTCGCCGGTTTCGCCGCCGAGCAACAGGCGGCCTTCAGCTTTGCCAATCTCAATGTATTCTTTGATCTTGCCAAACGCTTTCTCGTCGATCACCGCGCCCATAAAAGCGCCCTCGGCCGGGTCGCCGACCATGAGCTTGCGGGTACGCTCCACCACCTTCTGGACAACCTCGTCATACACGCTCTCGACAATGATTGCCCGCGAACAGGCCGAGCACTTTTGCCCTTGAAAGCCAAACGCGGAAAAGGTGATCGCCTCGGCGGCAAGGTCCAGATCCGCCGTCTCGTCGACCACGATCGCATCCTTGCCGCCCATTTCCAGGATCGTGCGCTTGAGCCAGTTTTGGCCCGGCTGCCGTACCGCTGCCCGACCATAAATCCGCAGGCCGATCTCCTTCGAGCCGGTAAACGCAATAAAGCGGGTTAGCGGATGGTCAACGAGCGTATCGCCGATCACACCGCCCGGCCCGGTGATCACATTCAACACGCCAGGGGGTAGATGACACTCGTCGATCAGGATTTCGGCGAACTTCGCCGCGATGGTCGGCGACGTATGGGCAGGCTTCAGCACAACAGTGTTGCCGGCAACAATTGCCGCCGTGGTCATGCCGACCGTGATCGCCAGCGGAAAGTTCCACGGGGGAATCACCGCGCCCACGCCCAGCGGAATATAGTGCAGCTCGTTGTTTTCGTTCGGAAAGGGGACCACCGGCTGTGGTCCGCTCAGCCGCAGCATTTGATGGGCATAGTATTCGCAGAAGTCGATTGCTTCCGCAACATCGCCGTCGGCCTCCACCCAGCTTTTGGAAACCTCGTAGGTAAGCCATGCGCTCAGCTCGACCTTGCGCCGCCGCATGATCGCCGCAGCTTTGAGCAAGTATCCGGCTCGCTCAGCCACCGGGACGTTACGCCAAGACTCAAAGGCTTGAGATGCCGCGACGAGCGCCCGGTTGGCGTGCTCGACCGTCGCTTCGGCAAACCGGCCCACGATCTGCTGTGGCCGGGCCGGATTGTTCGAGACGGCGGTGTTATCCGTCATGATCCGCTCACCGCCGATGATCAGCGGATACGAGCGGCCGAGCTGCTCTTTGACCTGACCGAGCGCAGTGCGGTACGCCTGCGCATTCGCTTCTATCGTAAAATCAGTGAAGGGCTCGTTGCGAAAGGGAGTCAGCATACAACCTCCTTGTAGTATGCGGATGATACATAAAACATGAGCTCGATTATAACATGGGGCGGCAGCCGCCCATGTTAATCGCAACCGGGCGCATTCGCGGTTAGCCAGTCCCGCAGCCGTTCGGCATAGGGGACACGCTCTTCCAGGCTGGCGCGCCGGCGCCGTGCTGTTAGCTCGTAGAGTTGATCGTTGGGGTAGCGGGGAAAAAGATGCAGATGATAATGCCACACATCCTGATTGCCCGCCGGCTCGTTGTGCTGACGCGTGGAAGTGCCGGCACAGCCATACGTCGCTTTGAGGGCTAGAGCCACGCGCTGTGAAGCAGTGTGGATGCTGGCAGCATACTCCGGCGGCAGCTCGTACAGGTTTTCGAAGTGCTGGTTGGGAATAATCAGGACGTGGCCCGGGTTATTAGGCCACCACGCGGCGGCAACAAATGCAGTCACCTGCGCCGTACGGAGCACGACGTCCCGCTGCGTGGTGTAAACATGCTCATGCTCAATGCCTGCGGCGACCAAGCAAAAAGGGCAGACATAGCCGGCGGGCGCGTGATTGTACATACGGCTAGGCGTCAGGCGCCTCTTCGACCGCCGCCTTCAACACGGCCAGCAGCTGCTGCTCGGCTTCCACCAGCGGTCCTTGCAAGGTCGCGCCGGCCGCCTGGCGATGACCACCACCGCCAAAGCGTTGCGCAACAGCGGCGACGTCGATGCCGGGAACCGAGCGCAGCGAAACCTTGACCGATCCATCGCGGCGCTCCTTAAAGAGCGCCGTGGCCTTGAGCCCACCTAAGTTCGCGATATAATCGGTCACCTCGGCGGCGGCATCATCGCTGGCGCCCACGCTGCGCTGCATCACCTGCGTCACATGCGTCCAGGCGATTGCCCCTTCGCGCTTCAGTTCGGATAACGCCAAGCTGAGCAGCTTGGCGGTCTCGAACGGAATATTGGAATAGACATCGCGCATGATCAATGCGCGGTCGGCGCCAGCCTCGACCAGATCCGCCGCGGCCCGCAGCGCCGAAGGCGTTGTATTTGAGGTTTTGAAGCTTTGCGTATCTGTGGTAATGCCCATCAACAGCGCGGTGGCGATCTCGGGCGTAATCTGCGCAGCCCAAGCCTTGAGCAACTCGTATAACAGCTCGCAGTTCGACGAGCGCGACGGGTCGACGAGGTTGATCAAGCCCTCGCCGCTATTGGTGGCATGGTGATCGATAATGATTAGCGGCCGAGCGGCCAGATAGGCCTGCTGCTCCTGGTAAATCCGGGCAATCCGCTGCACGTCCCCTGTATCAACCAACACGACCAGATCGACCGTTTCCGGCAACGTCAACGTGTTGCTGTACACGGGTGCCTGGCTGTACACTTTGATCCGGTCGGCGCTGCGGAGGCGCTGGGTGAAAATCGGCAGCGGCGTGGGCGCGAGCATCGTCACTTCGTAGCCGCACTGCTCCCAGTACAGTCCCAGACCCAGCAACGAGCCGACGGCGTCGCCATCGGGATTGACGTGGGTAATCAGCAGAATGTGCCGCTTGTTCTTGACACACGCGGCAATGGCTGGCGCGGCTTGTTCAGCGTTTGTGTACAGCATAAAATCTCAAAACGTTTGGGTAACAATTGTCGTCAGCTTAGGCATCCGCAGCTTCGGGTTTATGCAGGTGATACACCGAATGACCTGCCCGCTTCTTGACTTCTTTAAGCTTAAGTTGGTGACGCTGGCCTAGCCGCGGAATCAGATGATTCAGGCCACTAACAACCACAAACCAGTAATCGCCGCCGGGCCGCAGCCGCGTGTAGGGTTCCAACAAAAAATCCTGCTCGATCGCGGCATCACCCACCTTGGCCGGGATATTTGACACGATCAAATCATATGGCTCGTCCGGCACGCTTTCCATGCCCACGCTGCCCACAACATCGGCATTGGTGATGTTGTTATGCGCCAGGTTGATCCGTGCGTAGCGTACCGCCAGCATGTCTTTATCGGCCATGACCACGTGAGCTTGGGGATACAAACGTGCCAGAATAATCCCGATCGGTCCATAGCCACAGCCCAGATCGAGGATCAGGCGGGGGGCGTTCGGCTGCAGGAAGCGCAAAAACACATCCGTGCCCTCGTCGACATCGAACGACGAAAAGAGCGTATGCGCCACGTCAAAGGTGAAGCTGTGGCCGCGATGTTGATAGGTAATCTGCTTTTTAAAGTAAACGTCCATACAACACGCGCGTGGTCAGCAGGGACGTGATTAATCACGTCCCTGCTGACCACCGCCGTTTACTCCTCATCCAGCTTGGGTGGGTTGATCTTGCGCTCTTCTTCGATGCCGCGCAGCAAGTCGGAGATATGCATCGCGTTGTCGAGCGAGGTATCGTGGTGCAGCCGCAGCTCGGGTACTTGCCGCAGCGTCAGCTCCTCGCCAACGCGTCGCCGGAGATAGCCCTTGGCGTGCTCCAGCGCGCGCATGGTTGCTTTGCGCTCCTCGTCGTCGCCCAGCACTGAGATACGAACGTTGGCCCGCAGCAAATCGGGCGTGACCGTGACGCCAGTTACCGTGGCAAAGCCGACGCGCGGATCTTTGAGCTCGGACTGGATCACCTCGCCCAGGATGCGCTGAATCTCGTCGCCTACTTGTTCGGTTCGTTTTGACATAGGCTCCCAGAAAGGATAAAGGATGAAGGCGGGGATCATCCGGAGCTAGGCTCACGGCGTCCTTCAGCCCTCATCCTTTTGCCCTGCTAAACGGTTCGCTCGACCTTTTCGGTCCGGTAGAACTCCATGGTATCGCCGTTCTGCACGTCGGTGAAGTCGGCGACGACCGCGCCGCACTCATAGCCGCTCTGGACTTCGCGCACATCGTCCTTGAAGCGTTTGAGCGACGACAGCTTGCCGTCGTGAAGCACGACACCGTTGCGCAGCACGCGCACCTGATCGTTGCGGTTGACCTTGCCGTCGGTGACGTACAAGCCCGCGACAACCTCGCGACTGGGCAAGCGGAACGTGTTGCGGACCTCGGCAAAGCCGTTGACCACCTCACGCTCTTCCGGCGCCAACATACCGACCAGTGCCTGCTCCAGATTTTCCAACAGCTGATAAATGATGTTGTAGAACCGGATCTCGATGCCGTTTTGCTCGGCCAGTCGTCGCGCCGATGGATCAGGTCGCGTGTTGAAGCCGATGATAATCGCCTTCGACGCGGTTGCCAGGTTCACATCCGACTCCGAGATCGCGCCGGTGCTGCTGTGAATGATCTTGAGCTGGACCTCGTTGTGCTTGGCATTGATCTGCTTCAGCGAGTGCTCGATTGCCCCGATTGAGCCGTTAACGTCCGCCTTGAGCAGAATGTTCAGGTCTTTGACCTGACCGGCCTGGATCTTGGCATACAGATCGTCAAGCCCAACAGCCTTGCTGGGCGTTGCTACCGTCTCCGCCTGGCGCTGGCGGTGGCGCTGCGCTGCGATATCGCGCGCAATCTCGATCTTGTCCACGACCTGCAAAATATCGCCCGCTTGGGGAACGCCATCCAGGCCCAGGATCTCGACCGGCATCGACGGCTCGGCGTGCCGGAGCCGCTTGCCCGCGTCGTTGAACATCGAGCGAATGCGGCCATAGGTCGCGCCCACCAGCACAATATCGTCGAGGCGCAGCGTGCCGTTTTGCACCAGCACCGTCGCAACCGTACCACGGTTCTTGTCGAGCTCCGCTTCCACAATCGTGCCGGCGGCCGGCTTGTTCGGATTCGCTTTGAACTCGTTGATATCCGCGACCAGCAGAATAATTTCCAGCAGATCGCCGATATTTTTCTTCATCTTGGCCGAGACTTCGACGCTGGGTACGTCGCCGCCCCATTGCTCTACCAGCACGTCGGCGGTTGCCAGCTCTTGGCGGACTCGGTCGGGGTTAGCGCCGGCGGCGTCCATCTTGTTGATCGCGACGATCATCGGGACCTTGGCGGCCTTGACATGCGCGATCGCCTCCAGCGTTTGCGGCATCACGCCGTCGTCCGCCGCCACCACCAGCACCACGATATCCGTCACCTGCGCGCCGCGGGCCCGCATGGCCGTAAACGCTTCGTGGCCCGGCGTGTCGAGGAAGCTGATTTTGCGCCCGTGGACATCCACCTGGTACGCGCCGATATGTTGGGTAATACCGCCGGCTTCGCCCTCGGCCACACGTGTCTGACGAATCGCGTCCAGCAGCTTTGTCTTGCCGTGGTCGACGTGACCCATGATCGTCACGACCGGTGGTCGCGGGCGAAGGTCCGCCGGAGCTTCGGCCGCCAACACTTCTTCAATTGAGTCGTAGATGCCCGCCATCTTTTCGGGCACATACTCGGTCGTCTCAATGCCGAACTCAGCCGCCATCAAGGCTGCGGTCTCATAATCAAGCTGCGAGTTGATGTTGGCCATCATGCCATTTTTAATCAACTCTTTCATGATATCGCCAGCTCCGACGCTGAGTGCTTCGCTAAGCTCACGAATGGTCATCGTCGGCGCGAGCTCAACCGGACCACGGGGACGGGCTGGCACGCGCGCCGCAGGCGCCACTGCGGCAGCCACGCCGCGTCCACCCTGCTGGGGACCACGTCCGCCGCCTTGGTTGCCGTAGCGCTGTCCACCACCTTGCTGGGGACCGCGTCCGCCGCCCTGGTTGCCGTAGCGCTGGCCCCCGCCCTGTTGGGGGCCGCGTCCGCCGCCGCTCCCGCCCTGTGGCCGACCGGCACCACCACCGCCTGGCCGCTGACCAAAGCCACCACCCTGCGGGCGTCCAGGACCACCATTACCCGTGCTCGGCCCTTGAGGACGACCGCCACCACCTTGCGGCCGTGGCTGGCCATTGCCCTGTGCTCGGCCCTTGAGGACGACCGCCACCACCTTGCGGCCGTGGCTGGCCATTGCCCT
>JADDQF010000151.1 GCA_016781505.1 bacterium | reverse complement strand
ATCAGCCGCGACTGGCGCAGCCGTAAGGGCTTGGTCGATCGCCCGATCAATGTTGAGAGCGGGCCCGTCGCCACCAAGCCACGCCAAAAATTCGCGGTTACCCGCCGATCCGGTAATCGGCGATACGGTCAGTCCATGCGGCTCCAGGCCATGCTCGCGGGCAAAATGGAGGATGGTGTCCAGCACGCGGCGATGAACGCGGGGCTCGCGCACCACGCCGCCTTGACCAACATCCTGTGGCCCTGCCTCAAACTGTGGCTTGATCAGCGCCACGATCCAGGCCCGGGGTTGCAACAGCCGCTGCATCGCCGGCAGCACCAGCTCAAGCGATATAAACGATACGTCGACCACGCCGCAGTCGGCGCGAACATTGCCCGGCAATTCCGCTAAGTGACGAATGTTGGTCCGCTCCAAGACGACAACGCGCTCATCGGTGCGGAGGCGATAATCAAGCTGTCCGTAGCCTACGTCGATCGCAAATACTTGACGAGCGCCGCGCTGCAGCAGCACATCGGTAAAACCGCCGGTACATGCGCCTACATCGAGCGCCTGGAGACCACGCACATCCAGGCCAAACGTCGTTAAGGCATGGTCGAGCTTAAAGCCGCCACGGCCTACGAATGGCAGTGCACTGCGCACTTCAATAGCCGCATCAACCTTGATCTGCTCGCCTGCCTTGGTGCGCTTCTGCCCCGCGACATAAACGCTGCCGGCCAGGATCAGGGCTTGCGCCTTAGCGCGCGTCGGCGCCAAATTCCGCTCTACCAAAACCACGTCGAGCCGTTGCTTCATACACCTTGTTCCTGCACACCCTTGCGTAGCCATGTTCGCGCTCGGCGCTGGCACGCCGGCAACCATGGGAATACATCCAACCCCATCCAGCGCAGCGAAAAAGATGATAGTGTGCAACATCGGTCGCGCGCCGCAAGGCTACATTGCATTATACGAGGTTGGGATACTGGTCCGCAAACCAAGGCGATGGCGCAGTCGTGCGGACATTGGAAGAGCCTTGGTAAGAATCGGCATAACAAAAGGGCGTTCCGCGGAACGCCCTTTCGTGCTTTGGCCGCAAACAGCTCCTGCTACATATCGTCGCCAGCTTCGCTCATGCCTTGGTTGCCACTGCTCATATCGCTGTCCAATGTACCACCCATGGAACCTGAACCGCTCATGCCGGAACCGGATGCATCCATGTCACCCATACCGCCGGAGCTGCCCATGGAACCACCGGTATCCATGCCTTGGCCGGGGGAGCTGCCCATGGAGCCGCCGCTGCTCATGCCGCCGCCCATCGAGCCAGCGCCGCCCATCGAACTGCCGCCGCCCATCGAGCCGCTCATGTCGCTGTCCATCCCGCCCATGCCGCTGGAGCTGCCGCCCATCGAGTTGCTGCCGCCCCCGCCCATAGACCCGGAGCCGCCCATCGAGCCGCTCATGGCATCGCCCATTCCGTCGTCACTCATTGGACCGCCGGCCATGCCGCCCATCTCTTCGGTGCCGCCGCTCATGCCGCCGCTCATGTCGCCCGAGCTGCTACCACCGCTGCCGCCTGCGCCAGACGCGCCGCCCGTGCCTGCTTGCGCCGCACGATCCATCATGCCTTCGTCGTCCTGCATCGAATCGCCGCCGCTGCCCATTCCGCCGGAGTTTTGATCGCGATCCATACGTGCCTCCTCGTTGAGACATTGTGGTAATCGTCGACCTCTGTGGTCGATAAAGCACCTGGTCTAGCATGATCGACACCACCATCGATACCGCTCACGGCTCCGTCACAACCAGGCTTCCTGCGCTGCCCCATGCAGCTCGTTCTGCTCACGGTTCCCCGCATAGACGCGTTTGATCCCGTGTAATTACTGGTATCATGTCATCAGGAGTCAAGCGCCCGTATGCTGACTGTGATGATCGCGGCTCCAAAGGTATTGCAACAATGAGCGAACGACAAAACATACAATCGACAAATAATCCGCACAAACCAGGTGGCCGGCAAGAAAACGCTGCTGGCGAGGCTGCCGCAACCAGACCGGTTGGGGTCCTGCTGATTGCCCTGCTGTGCTTCTTTGCGGCGATCCTTGTTGTCCTCAACATGGTTTTTCGTGTGCTGGAGCCGAACGGCATAGCAGACGTTTTAACGCAGGGACCATTCGGCTTTGCACTATCAGTGCTGCTTGCGGCATTTTTTCTGGCAACCGGCATTGGCTTGCTGCGGCTACGCCCGTGGGGTCGTTATCTTGGGCTGGCGTTCGTTGGCCTAAGCATTGTCACATCCGGGCTCGACAGCTTCACCCGCTACCCACCCCGTACTGCATTAATGCTGTCTTTTATTCGTAGTCTCCTGCCGATCGCTTTGCTGTTGTACCTGCTGCACCCCAGCATTCGGCCGGCCTTCGGACGGCGCCCAACGCGCTCGCACATTCCCGGATAGCCTGCGAAAGCAGGCCCATGCCGGGTAGGCTCATCCCATTCTATACGAGCGACACACACAAAGGACCCAGGAACAACCCTGGGTCCTTGTTTATGCTTGATCGTCCCGGGTGTTACCCCAAGGCAACCGCGATCCGACGAGTGGCAGGCTGAATCGGTACAGCAATCGGCGCGGCGGCAACCGTATGTGGCACAACATGCCAGAAGCGGTGCACAACACTGTCCCAGCTGGCGAGCAACTCCTGGCCACGCACCGAGCCAGTGCGCGCAACATGTTGCTCAATCAACATCCGCAGCTCGTCGATCTGCCACACTTCGCTGAGCGGCTCCGCCCGGACCATATCAGGATTAATCCGCTGTGGCACGCGGGAGGCCGCATCGAACAGATACGCCCGTCCGCCCGACATGCCCGCGCCAAAGTTCTGGCCAATATCGCCAAGGACGACCACGAGCCCACCCGTCATGTACTCGCAGCCGTGATGCCCAATGCCCTCGACCACGGCCAGCGCGCCGCTGTTACGCACCGCGAAGCGTTCACCGGCCTGACCTGCCGCCCACAACGCTCCGCCCGTCGCACCATACAGCACGGTATTGCCCATGATGGTACTTGCTGCCGCTTCGTAGCGCGCCTCAACTGGCGGACGGACGATGATCTCGCCGCCACCCAGGCCTTTGCCGACATAATCGTTGGCCTCGCCGATCAGCTCCAAGCGCATGCCCTGCGTGGCAAACGCTCCGAAGCTTTGGCCGGCAGTTCCGGCAAACGCAAGGTCGATCGTGGCTGGTGCGAGCTCAAGCCGGCGCTTCGCGATTTCGCCCGCCAGCGTCGCGCCAACTGTGCGGTCGGTGTTGGTGATCGGATAGGCCAGCTGGACGCTCTCGTCGGACCGCAAAGCGACCATCGCGTCGTCCAAGATGCGGCTATTGAGCTGGTCGGGTGTGTTCACCACATAATGGCCGCTCCAGCAGAGCGAATCACCGAGTCGGCCGGGGCTGACCAGCATCGCCGAAAGGTCCAGCTGATCCGCGCGTTGGCTGCCGGATACTACTTGATGGAGCAGCTCTGAGCGACCGATAATGTCGTCCAGCGAGCGGGCGCCAAGCACAGCCAACGTTTCCCGCACTTCTTCGGCAAGATGGCCGAAGAAATGCATCACGTGCTCGGGGGTACCGGGGAATTTGGCGCGCAGCTCGGGCTTTTGGGTGGCAATGCCGACAGGACAGGTGTTGTTATGACACGCGCGGGCCATCAAGCAGCCCTCCGCGACCACTGCCGCCGTGCCGAATGAGAACTCATCAGCGCCCAGCAGTGCGGCGACCACGACATCCCGCCCGGTCTGCAAGCCGCCGTCAACCCGGATCCGCACGCGGTCGCGCAGGCCGTTGAGCAACAACGTTTGCTGCGTTTCCGCCAATCCAAGCTCCCACGCCACGCCCGCATTTTTGATCGAGCTAAGCGGAGAAGCGCCGGTGCCTCCCGAATGCCCGCTGATCAACACCACATCCGCGCCCGCCTTCACCACGCCAGCTGCAACGGTGCCTACGCCGACTTCGCTGACCAGCTTGACCGAAATCACTGCTGCGGGATTGATCTGCTTGAGATCATAGATCAGCTGGGCCAGGTCTTCGATTGAGTAGATATCATGATGCGGCGGCGGCGAAATCAACGTAACGCCCGGCGTGGTATGCCGAATACGCGCGATATAGTCCGTTACCTTGTGTCCCGGCAGCTGACCGCCTTCACCCGGCTTGGAGCCCTGCGCCATTTTGATCTGCAGCTCGCGGGCGCTCATCAGGTAAGCTGGCGTCACACCAAAGCGGCCCGAAGCGATCTGCTTGATATCGCTGTTGCGCTCGTCGTCAAAACGGGCAGGATCTTCGCCGCCCTCGCCGCTGTTGGACATACCGCCCAGGCGCTTCATAGCGATGGCCAGTGTCTCATGCGCCTCGGGGCTGGTCGAGCCGATCGACATGGCCGCCGTGGAAAAGCGCTGCAAAATTGCACTGGCACCTTCCACCTCATCCAGCGCGACCGGCGTTTGTTCCGACCATGCAAGCAAGTCGCGCGGCGCCGCCGGCGGGCGCTGCGTCAACAGTTGCGTGTACTGCCGATACGCCTCCGTCGCCGAGCTCTTGGTTGGCTTGAGCCCCACGGCTTGCTGCAAGGCGTGCACGACGGCCGGGCTGTAGGCGTGGTACTCGCCCTCTTTCTTGAACTTGTACACGCCGGGCGAAGCAAGCTCAACGGCACCTTCGTCCTGCGCCGCAAAGGCCTGCCGATGCCAGCCTGCCACGTCCGCCGCGACATCCGACCAGCCGATACCGCCGATACGGGAGGCCGTGCCGCTGAAGCAGGCATCAATCAGCTCTTCGCCGATGCCGATCGCTTCAAACAGCTGCGCTCCACAGTAGCTGTCGAGCGTCGCAATGCCCATCTTGGATAGGATCTTGCGCAGGCCCTCGTGGAGCGCATTCAGATAATTCGTTTCGGCCTCGTCGGGCTCGAGCGGCGTACGCTGACGCTCCTCGGCGGCCATTTGGCGCACCGAAGCCAAGGCCAGATACGGGTGAATTGCTTCGGCGCCGTAGCCAAGCAGACAGGCCATATGATGAACTTCACGCGGCTCGCCACTGTCCACGACCAGATTGACACGCGCACGTAGGCCACAGTCGATCAGGTGATGATGCACAGCGCCAACCGCGGCTAAAGTTGGGATCGGCGCGTGTGCGGCATCGACTGCGCGGTCGCTCAAAACCAAAATTGTTGCGCCAGCACGGGTAGCCTCTGCCGCAGCCTCCTTCAGCAGCTGAACCGCGCTCCGCAGTCCCTCCGGGCCCTGCGCGACCTCCCATGTAGTGTTCAGCGTTGCGGCACGAAAGGCCGGATCGGGATGCTGCTGGAGAGCAAGGAGGTCACTGGCGCGCAGCATCGGACCGTCGATCCGCAGCATGTGCGCGTGCTCCGGCGTTTCATCCAGCAAATTATGGATGCGGCCCAAGGCCATGCCAAGGGACATAACCAGCTTTTCGCGCAACGGATCGATCGGTGGATTGGTGACCTGCGCAAATCGCTGCCGGAAGTAGCCATACAGCGGCCGGCCCACCTGGGTGAGCGGCGAGATCGGCGTGTCGTCGCCCATGGAGCCAACCGGCTCGTGGCCATCACGGGCCATTGGCTTGAGCACAACTTGCAGCGACTCGGCGTCGTAGCCAAAGGCCGCTTGCAGCTGGGTGATGTTTTCACCAAGCGGAAGTGCATGGTTGTCTTCCCGGCTGGGTGTCAGCGTTTGGAGCTGCTCCTTAACCCACGCGTGGTACGGGGCCTGCGCTGCGAGGTTCTGCTTGATCTCCGCATCCTGCAGCAAAACACCGCGTGCGACATCAACCACGAGCATCT
Organism: bacterium; assembly: GCA_016781505.1. Classification (GTDB taxonomy): domain Bacteria; phylum Chloroflexota; class Chloroflexia; order Chloroflexales; family Kallotenuaceae; genus LB3-1. Next base: position 3,493 of record JADDQF010000151.1, on the reverse strand, counting down.
CACCTGGCCCAAGCCGCCCTTTGTGGACGATGCGCTCATCCTCGATGGCGACGGCGCCGACTTCCGAGCCCGCCACAACCAAACCGTCGTCGGTCACAACGTAGCGCGCCGGGCGCAGCCCGTTGCGATCAAGCGTCATGCCGACGATGTTGCCGTCGCTGAAGCAGAGCGCCGCCGGACCATCCCATGGGGCCAGCAGGCAGCTATGGTACTGGTAGAACGCGCGCAGCTCGTCACTCAGCGTGGGATCGTGCTCCCAGGCGGGCGGCACAAGCATCGCGAGTGAATGCCGAATATCGCGCCCGCTTTGGGTCAGCAGCTCAAGCACATTGTCGAGCATCGCAGAGTCGCTGCCGCGCGTATCCACGACGGGCCGCAGCCAATCTACATCGTCGCCCCAGACTGGCGAAGCGAAGTCCGCCTCGCGGGAGCGGATCGCTGCCACGTTGCCGCTAACGGTGTTGATCTCACCGTTGTGGCAGACCATGCGAAAGGGCTGGGCGCGCTCCCACGACGGAAAGGTATTGGTTGAATAGCGCTGATGATACACCGCGAGCGCTGACTCATACTGCGGATCGGCCAGGTCGGGATAGAAGGTGCCAAGCTGCGATGCAAGCATCAACCCTTTATACACCAGCGACCGGGCAGACATCGACACGATATACAGGTCGCCCAAGCCATGTCCATGCGCTTCGAGCCCAATGGCGCGCCGTATGCGATACAACACGCGCTCCCATTCGTCGCCTTGCACCGTGGAGGGACGTTCGAGGAGCGCTTGCATGATCATCGGTTTGAGGCGCATAGCTTGGACACCCAGCGTGCCATCGTTGGTTGGCACGACGCGCCAAGCCAGCAGCCGAATGCCGGCCGCCTCCAGATGCTTTTCGATCAGCGAGCGGCTTTCGCTAATTTGGCTCAGTGGCAGGAAGCACATCGCAACGGCGAGGTCACCAGGCGCGGGCACATCCACCCGTACCGCTTTGAGGTAGTTTGCAAAGAATGAGTAGGGTACTTGCGTCAGCACGCCTGCGCCGTCACCACTCTTGCCGTCGGCGTCCATCGCGCCGCGATGCTCCAAATTACACAGCGCTTCGAGCGCCATCTCCACAATCTCATGGCTGGGCTGTGCATTAAGGCGTGTCACGAACCCGATACCACATGCGTCGTGCTCCCACCGTGGATCGTACAACGGAGCCAGGCGGCGGTCGTCGTGTAGGTGTGCGGCAAATACAGGCTGGTCCATACTATCCCTTTCCAGCAGCCCTCGCGCTGGTGCAGCTGTTGCGCCGGCCTGGCTCATGCCAGCGCAGCGCGAGTACGTACGTATCCAAATCAGGGTGCTGTTGCCAAGCCTCAACGGATCGAGGCGGGACACGACGGTCGGTGTCGCTCTAAACCTTCGTTGGGGGCTGCGGCAGAGTTGTCGGCCTTGACGCTCTTTTTGGGACGCAAAACGCCCACCATGACCTCAGCAGCGAGGTGTGGTGGGCGCACATTCAACGCCACTACCAATAGGTTAAGGTGGCTTTAACTATACTTGATGGGGCAAAAGGTGTCAATGCCGATTTGGCCCTTTTGCACAAATTGTGGCAGCTCCGATCACCAAATCTGCACCCGGCGTTGTGCCAGGTAACTAATGATGACGTTGGGCTGGAGCCGCCTGCAGCAGCGCCGCCACAACCGCGTCGCCTACCTCGGCGGTGGAACAGGAACGGCCACCTGGTGGGGCCAAATCCGGCGTGACGGTTTCGGCCGCCAGCACGGCGTTGACCGCAGATTCAACAGCATTGGCCTCGGCCAGCAAGCCGAGCGAGTACCGCAACAACAAGGCAACGCTCAAAATCGTGGCCAATGGGTTAGCGATGCCGCGCCCAGCAATGTCGGGCGCCGAGCCGTGGATCGGCTCGTACAGGCCCTGGCGCGCGCCCTGACCAGTCGTGCCGAGCGACGCGCTCGGGAGCAAGCCCATCGAGCCCGCCAACATCGACGCTTCGTCCGACAAAATATCGCCAAACATATTCTCGGTGACGAGTACATCGAAGTCGGCTGGCCGACGGAGCAGATGCATAGCGGCGGCATCGACCAGCACATGCTCAAGTTGGATATCGGGATATTCGGCGGCGACCAGTCGGGAGGTAACGCTACGCCACAGCCGCGACGTTTCCAGCACATTGGCCTTGTCGACGCTGGTTAGCTTGCCGCGCCGGCCGCGCGCTAGCTCGCACGCCACCCGCACAATCCGCTCGATCTCGCCGGTGGTGTAGGTGCACAGGTCGCTGGCCTGCTCCTCGCCGTCCACGGTCTCGCGGGTTTTAGCGCCGAAGTAGATACCGCCGGTTAGCTCGCGCACCACGACCAGATCAACGCCGTCGAGCAGCTCCGCGCGCAGCGGCGAGGCTCCCTGGACGGCTGGATGAACGCTGACGGGCCGAATATTCGCGAACAACGTCAGGGCTTTACGCAAAGCCAGTAGGCCGCGCTCCGGCCGATCCTTGGCTTGAGGATCATCCCATTTTGGCCCGCCGACCGCCCCCAGCAGGACGGCATCGGCGCTGCGGCAGAGCTCAACCGTGTCGTCCGGCAGTGAGTTGTCGACGGCGTCGATCGCGCAGCCGCCCATCAACGCTTCGCGGAGGGTAAAGTCGTGGCCCCAGCCGGCGGCAACAGCCTGCAGAACCTTGGCTCCTTCGGCCACCACTTCGGGGCCGATGCCATCTCCAGGTAAGAGGGTTATTGTTGCATGCATATGTTTTGGGGGTTGAATGCGGGGCTATAGCTGCGAAAACACAGCTAAGCCCTGCTTCCTTAGCCCCTTGCCCCTGTGTTTATGCGCGCCCCATATTGCTGCTCAAATGCAGCGATCTCGGCTTCTTGGCTTTGCAAAAAGCCCAGCTGGTCGACGCCGTTCACCAAGCAGTATTTGGCGAAGGGATCGATGGGAAACGAAATGGCTTGGCCGTCGGGCAGCCGCACTTGCTGCGCTTCCAGATCGATGGTTACGGGCGTGGTCGGATCTTCTTCGACCATGCTGACCAGCTGGTAGTGCGTTTCGGGATCGACCATGATCGGCAGCAATCCGACCTTGAGCGCGTTGTTACGAAAAATATCGGCAAAGTAGGTCGAGATGACGGCCCGGAAGCCGAAGCCCTGCAGGGCCCACGGCGCGTGCTCACGGGACGAGCCACAGCCGAAATTGTGACCGCCGACCAGGATTTGCGCGCCCTTGGCTTCCGGCCGGTTGAGCGGAAAGTCTGGATTGGGCTGCCCATTGGCAGCGTAGCGCCAGTCCGCAAACAGGTTATCGCCCATGCCTTGCTTGTCGGTCGCTTTCAAAAAGCGCGCCGGAATAATCTGATCGGTATCGATGTTTTCGATCGGCAGCGCAACGCACGTGCCGCTAAACGTGGTAATCGGTTCCATGCTCCATCCTTTGGCGTACTCATTAACGCGAGCACTCCACGAATTCGCATCCTGGAGTGCTGCCGTTCACTAT
>JADDQF010000003.1:3272-32204 GCA_016781505.1 bacterium | reverse complement strand
TTGCGTGCCCGGTCGCTCTTGGTGCTGCCCATGCTCGCGCTGCTAGCCCTTGCTGCACCGACAGCCAGTGCCCAGCGGCAGACCACTACTTCGACGGCGGCAGCTGCGTGTACGCCGAATCCAGAGGCTGATCTCAGTGGAAGCCTCAGCGCTGACGGCATGAGCGGGACGGTACGCAATACATCAGCTACATGCGCCTACCAGGTAGGCATAGCGGCGTATCGCATGTTTGACAACGTGATTGATAACCAGGAACTTTATGATCATAAGGTCGCGACCATCGCGCCGCGTACAACGATCAGGTTTTCGGTCAGCCTCCCGAACTGCAAGGTCCAGGTCGATTTGTTCTATGGCAATGTGCTGCTTTCACTCAAAGGGCAGCGCTACGGCGATCGGCTCTTATCGGCGAAGATCGTGGGGACGACCTACTGCACACGCGATGCTGGCTGTACCCTGACCCAGGGCTATTGGAAGAATCATGTGAAAGCATGGCCGGTCACCAGTCTAACACTTGGCACGAGGACCTATTCGCAGCGCCAGCTTCTCACGATCCTGAAAACGCCGGTCAAGGGCAACGGATTGATCTCGCTGGCGCATCAACTTATTGCAGCCAAGCTCAATGTAGCTAAAGGTGCAGATAACACAGCCATTCGGCAAGTGATTGCGGATGCGGATGTGCTGATCGGGAACCTCGACGTTGGAGGCGGCGGGTATCTCGCCCCGTCGGCGACGAGCAGCCTTACCGGTAAACTTGATGCTTATAACAACGGCTTAGCTGGTCCTGGGCACTGCGGCTAGATTGGCGACCGCAGCTGGATACGATGCATGAGCGGGCTGGACAACATCCAGCCCGCTCATTGTCGTTCATGGTCGCTGCTCAACCGGTGGCTGGAGCGGAAAGGCAGGTGTCAGGTCTGGCGTTACACAGCGGGCAACATGGCTGGCCAGCTCAAGCACAATGAGGCTGTCCGTTCTTAAAAAGCTCAGCATGGAAGTCACCATTGTGAGTGGTTGCACAATGTTGACACCACAAACTAGGGTGGTATAAAATCTGCTAGCGGTCTGATCACATGCAGCAGCTACCCATTCTGTTTCCGTATTGCAATGTGCTTTCAACACAAACACAGGTATCCAACCGATATGTGTAGACGACTGGCATTAGCTCACAGGAAGGCGGTCAACTGGTGATGCAGGAGGGAACGATGCGGAAAGTTCGGGGGCTTTTGGCACTCGCGTTGGGTTTAGCACTTACGTTTATCCCCGCCACGTCAACGCGCGCGGGTACGGCAAGTAATCAACGCTATTTGGTCGTGTTCGGCGGAACGTATGCCCTGGATGGAACCTATGCCCTCGGCGGCAACTATGCCCTGAACCACGAGTACGCCTTGTCGCTGGTGGAAGCGGCCGGCGGCACTGTGGCAAATGACCTGTCAGAGCAGATCGGTGTGATGGTTGTGGAGTCTGACAGTGCAATATTTACAGAGCTGATGAGCTCGTATGCGCTGGTCGAAGCGGTTGGCGAGGATTTTGGCTGGAAGCAGTTTCCAACCATGCAAGAAGCGCTTGATAGCGGTCAGCTAACGCTGGTCGAACCCACGAGCGGCTCAGGCGGTCCTGAGCAAACAACGGATCCGCTGGAAAGTCTCCAATGGGACATGCAGCAGATTCGGGCGCCGCAGGCGCATGACAAGCAGGCTGGCGCTCGCAGCGTCGACGTCGGTATTCTGGATAGCGGCATCGACGGTCGGCATCCTGACTTCCTGCTCGACACTGGCGGCACCAATGTTGACTGCGCGCGCGGGCGCAACTCGGTCAGCTTCCTGCCCAGCGGGCCGGGGGCTGGCACGCCCGACCCATGCACCGACAACCAGTTCCACGGCACCCATGTCGCGGGAACGGTGGCAGCGCAGGCTAATGGAGCGGGCATCGTGGGCGTGGCGCCCAACGTGACTCTGGTTCCGGTCAAGACCTGCGACGCGAGCGGCTACTGCTATGCCAGCGCGGTGGTCGACGGCATCACCTACTCGGGCGACCAGCAGTTCGATGTGATCAACATGAGCTTTTTTGTCGACGACAATGAATTTCAAGAGTCGACCGAGTTCAAGTGCCGCAGCGACGAAACCCAAAATGCTTTCCGCCAGGCAGTTGAGCGGGCTATTCAATATGCCCGCAGTCGTGGCGTGACGCCGGTAGCGGCGCTCGGTAACTCGGACCAAGACTTGGCCCATCCTGTTGACGAGAACGGCCAGCCGATCAGCAATGAGTGCGAAGTTGTGCCGGCCGAAACCAAGGGCGTCATCGGAACAGCATCGGTGGGCCGCCAGAGCGAGAAGGCCAGGTACTCGAACTATGGCACCGGCGTAACCGATGTAACAGCTCCCGGCGGCAATGGCTCCACCGGCGACTGCCGCACGACGATCCTGTCAACCTTGCCTGGCGGCGCGTATGGCTGTATTCAAGGCACGTCGATGGCGTCGCCCCACGCGGCCGGAGTTGCAGCCTTGATCGTTAGCCAGTTTGGCAGACTTGACGCGGATGGCGATGTCAAGCTGTCGCCAACCACAGTTGAACAATATCTGCAGTCAACCGCGGTCGATATTGGGCTGGAAGGCTACGACGAGTGCTTCGGCAACGGGCGGATTGATGCGCTGCGGGCGGTCAACCACGATACCGCGGCGGTGTACGATGCGTCGGCGCCCTTCTGCCCAGAGTACGCGGAGTAGCGGTAACACTCATTAAATCTCTGGTTATGCAGGATGCACACGGGGCCGACGTAGATGTCGGCCCCGCGGTTATCTCCGGGATGGAGCACGCGTTGCAGCCGGATGCCAGAAAATTATGTCGTGGGCAAGCGTTTCAACACCACCAATGTGACGTCGTCAAAAGCCGGACGATCGCCTGTATGCGCGGCCAGATCGCTCAAGATGGCCTGCACCAGCACCTCGGCTGATCGACCACGAAAGCGTTGGACAACCTCGGTGAGCCGGGCCACGCCGTATTCTTCTTCGTTCGCGTTAATCGCTTCCGTCACGCCGTCGGTATAGCAGACCACCACCTCATTCGCCGCCAGCAACACCTGCGACTCATGATATTGCGCTTCCTCGATCACGCCGAGTGCGATACCCGAAGTACCTAGCGCTTCTGAGGATCCGGAGTTGCGCAGCAGGAGCGGCGGATTATGCCCCCCATTCGTGAACTGGAAACGCCCGCTTACGGGATCGAGCAGGCCGTAGAACAGCGTCACAAACATGCCCGACTGTGAGTCACGTGTAATCCAGCGATTCGCTCGCGCGACGGCAGTTGCCGGGGGCGAGCCATCCAGCGCGGCTGCACGCATCAACGAGCGGGACAAGGCCATAAACAATGCCGCGGGCACGCCTTTGTCCGATACATCCGCAATCACCACGCCAAACTGCGGATTATCCTGAGCATTGGCGTCACTCATGGCCGTACCATGAGCTGCCTCGGGCCGTCCCAAATCGCCCGGGTAATGCATTACGGGCGCGTTGCCTTTGTCGCCCACCAGCCAAAAATCGTAAAAATCCCCACCAACCGCGCGCGCGGCTCGCCACGCCGCTGCAATATCCCAGCCCGGCAGCTGCGGCGCCGTACTGGGCAGCAGCGATCTTTGAATATCGCGGGCGACTCGCACCTCCTGCGCCAAACGCTCCTGCTCCATCGCTTTTTGCGCAAGCAACGAGCTTTCGATGGCACTCGCTGCCTGGCTGGCAATGCCGGTCGCGATGGTGATCTGGCGCGCCGTCCACGGAGGGGCGGCCGCATCACGATCCAGCAGCAGCACGCCCAGCACCGTTGCACGTGCCCTGAGCGGCAGTGCTAATAAGGCACCGCTCGGACACAGCTCGGTGATCTGTGGCAGGCGAGGCGAGCCAACTGCATCCGCCACGATAACCGGTTGCCCCGACACCCGCACATCGTCGAGGAGCGGTGCGGCACCCAGGGGTATCGACTGATGGAGCAAGGTTGAGCACGTGACCTCGTCCCAACCGTACTGCGCCGTCGGGACGAACGACTGGGAGTCCCGGTTAAACAAAAATACTGCGCAGCGGTCACAGCCGACAAGCAGCGGAGGCAGACGCACAATGGTCGCCAACAGATTTTGGGGATCAGATGCACGCGAGATGTTTTCAGCCGTTTGGAGCAGAGCAGCCAACGTCCAGGCCTCTTCCTGCTGTTCGGTGTAGGCATTGGCGGACTGAATCGCGACCGCGATCTGGTCGGCCAGCGTTTGGAGCACAAACAGGTCGCTGTCGTTGAACGCGCCAAGCTGGTCGCTTTGAACGTCGAGCACGCCGATAAGCTCTTCGCCAACCAGGAGCGGCACCGCAAGCTCGGACTTGGTTCCGGGCACATCGAGAATAAAGCGCGGCTCTTGCAGCACGTCGTTCACCATGCGCGGATGGCGTGTTTCGGCGACATACCCGACGATGCCTTCGCCAATCGCAATCCGCTGGTTGCGAGCTTGCCAAAAGTCGGAATTGACGGCGGTTGACGCGCGAAAGATCAACGTGCCCGACGCCGGATCGCAGGTAAACAAATGCACGTTGAAATACGCGAACTCATTCCGGATCAGCTCGGCCACGGCTGGCAGCAGCTCGTCCAGATCCAAAATCATGGCCGCTTTACGGCCGACCTTGCCGATCAACTCGAGCTGGCGAATCCGATCTTGGAGCGTATCGTAGGCCCGCGCTTTGGCAATCGCCGCCGCCGCGCTGTCGGCAATCAAGGATAAGAGCCGGAGGTCGTTGCCGGTGAACGCATTGGCAACCTCGCTTTGCACCGAGATCGTGCCGAGAACCGTATCCCCGGCCAACAACGGCACATACATACCGGAGCGCGGCGGTCGCTCGGCCTGGTAGCGCGGCTGCGCCGGCAGCTGAGGCAGCTCAAGCGTAAAATCTTCAACCAACAAGGCACGGCCTGTGCTCCGGACCCAGCCCATCAGGCCCTCGTTTCCGGTCAGGTCGACGGTAAGTGGCGGCTGGCGCTGCCCGTCGATGACCTGAACTTTCAGCACATACCGATTGCCTTCAAACAAGGCCAGATGAAACCAGCTTGTGTCGAGGATTTTGGACGCTTCGTGGTACACCAGATCGCAAAGCGCGTCGACATCCAAGGCCGAGCGAATGATCGCCCGTGAAACCTCATTGAGCAACTCAAGCTCGCGCAGCGTTCGTTGCCGCATGCGCAGCGCGGTAGCAATTGAGCGCGGTAGCTTGAAGTTGTTATCCTTGCTCATGCTGCGTTGCCAAACCCGGCGGTCGCTTCCTCACGCGTATGATGCAGCTGGAAAATTTGGTCGAACCCGGTCAGGTGAAATACTTCAGCTACCTGTGGCTGCAAAGCGCATAACACCAGATCGCCGCCGTCACGCCGTAGTTCACGGGCGAGCAACAACAGGGCCCGTAAGCCGCTGCTCGACAAAAAGGTGACATCACGCAGCTCAACCACAATCTGTTTGCCGCCGTCGCGCATGGCTTGCCGGACCATCCGATTAACTTCTGGCGCCGCGGCGGCATCAATCCGGCCGGTCAGCGACACAACCCGAAAATCGGCTTGCCGTATCCGCTTCGCCATCACGAGTACGTTTTCGCCGCCCTGGAACCGAAACTCGACCCGATCCATCAATTTACGCATCAGAAACAAGCCTAGCCCGCCCGTCTTGCGCTCCTCGAGCGGAGAAACAAGATCGGGCTCAGGAACAGTGTCCGGGTTGAACGGCTCACCCTGGTCGGTGATCGTGATCTCAAATTCGTTTGCGATTACCTGGGTAGCAATCGTGATCGGGCCGGAGCATTGGCGGTACGAATGCTGAATCACATTGGTCGCAGCTTCGTCTGCAGCCAACTGCACTTCCCAAACGGCATGTTCATCCAGGCCCGCCGCACGTGCCTGGTCGACGACGAAATCGCTAATTTCTGCCAACGCTTCAAGCGATGCGTCCAAAGTCAGCGTCCGAAAAGACATTATGCTAGATGGCAACGAGCGCCAACGCGGCGCTCGCTACATAAAAGAGGATGATCAAAAGCTGCCAACCGCTTCCACGACATCATTGTAGATGTGGAAGAGCGAGGTAAAGCCGGTCAGATCGAAAACTTCTTTGATTCGCGGGGGGAGATTCACAATGCGCACATCGCCTCGATCAAAATCGGTTATTTTCCACTCGCGCGCCCGTTTGCGGGCTTCGATCAATACCCGTAAGCCAGGACTGCTGATGTACTCAAGGTTGGCGAAATCGAGCAGAATGCGGTAACGTCCTTCGTTAAACAGTGCATTGATACGCTCTTGCAGTTCGGGAGCTTCGGCCGCCGTTAAACGACCTGTCACACCAACCACATCCACACGATTAAGGCGGCGGTGGTTTATTTCCATAACCATTCCTCCACACATTGGAACGCTAGGGCTATACGGGATTATAGCATGTGGGGCGGCGCCTGCACACGTTCCCGATGCGACTAAAGTCGCATCTCCGGGCCGATATTGACGCGTGATCAACAAACGTGGTTGGTTTTCCCGAGCTGTGCAAGGCTGTAGAACGTGGAATGAGCGGGGAACGCGTCAAACCTGGGGCGGTCGGCGCTTAAGCAAAGCAGGACCGAGGTATGTCGGCCCTGCTCGCGATCAGAACGGGCGCAAATCTACCACTGGCCCAAACCTTCGCTCACGGTCTCGGTGCCAACGGCCTGCGCATCCAAGTTGTCGATATACCACGAAGCTTCCATAGCTGCCTGACACCCTTCAGCCGCAGCCGTGATCGCCTGCCGATACACATGGTCGACCACATCGCCGGCCGCAAACAGGCCCGGCACATTGGTGCGCGTGCGGCCATCCGTCAGAATATAGCCATTCTCGTCCATGCGGAGCACGCCGGTGAACAACGCGGTATTCGGGATATGGCCCACGTACGGAAACACAGCGTCGACCGCAACCACCTCTTCGGCGCCGGTCTTAACATTCTGCAGCCGAATGCCATTCACCTTGCCATTGCCGGTAATTTCCGTCGCAATCGTATCCCACACGAACTTCATCTTGGGATTATTGAACGCCCGCTGCTGAATAATCGGATCGGCTCGCAGCTGGTCGCGGCGATGGACCAGCAACACCTCGCTGGCAAAGCGCGTGAGGAACAGGCCCTCCTCCACCGCACTGTTGCCGCCGCCGACAACCACGATGCGCTTGTCGCGGAAGAAGAAGCCGTCACAGACCGCGCAGTACGATACGCCCCGGTTGGCAAATTCGGCTTCTCCTGGAACACCCAGCTTGCGCGGCGACGCGCCTGTCGCGACGATGATCGTGTCGGCCGTATGGGTATCGCCGGAGTCGGTGGTCAGCCGGAACGGATGCTCGCTGACATCCACCTGCTCGACCAGCCCGTCAATAAATGTGGTGCCGAAGCGCGCGGCTTGGCGCTCCATCTTGTCTGCCAGATCAAAGCCGTTAATGGCATCGGGAAATCCGGGATAATTTTCAACCTCATCCGTCGTCGCGATCAGACCACCAGGCTGGAGACCACGAATCACAACCGGATTAAGATTTGCACGCGCGGCGTACAGCGCAGCCGTGAGGCCGGCTGGACCAGAGCCAATAATGAGTACGCGATAGTGCATTGTGCTACCTCCAAAAATCTGGTTAAAGGATACCGCGAGGTCAATTCCTGCGCAATACGCTGATTCGCCTATAGGTTCGTCTGCACGCTTGTTCAACCGCCCGCAGCCTCATTACCTGCCGAGCTTGGCGGCGCGCCAAACGACTGCAGCAACGAAGCGAATGTGCGGAGGGCCTGGGCTAGGCGGGGTCCGTACCACGTCAGCAATTCGCCGTCGACAAAACGGCACGGACCAGCCCACACGGACAGCAGCGCCGGCAAATCTGCTGGTGAAAAGCGATACGGTTCCGAGGGCAGCAGGATCAGATCCGGGCGCAAGCGCTCAATGAGCTCGAGCTCAAACCGCGGATAGCGGCCCGCAAGCTCAGCCGCAACATTTAGCCCACCGCAGAACTGCAACAGGTCGTTGGCGTAGGTATCGTCACCGATAGCCATCCAAGGGTCGCGCCAGATGGGGACGAGCACGCGCGGCCGAGGCAAGGGCCGGGCAGCAACCTCCTGCTGGGCCGTTTGCATCGCACGAATATACGGCTGTGCCGCGGCTTGGACGCCAAATATGCCGGCGAGCTCAGCCAACAAGGCAATTGCATCGCTCACGGTGCGCGGATCGGAAACATAAACCGCGAGGCCTGCGGCGGCCAATGCCTGCACATCGCGCTCACGGTTTTCTTCCTTGTTGGCCAGGATGATGTCCGGCTGCAGGGCGACGATCGCCGCCCGGTCGGGATTTTTAGTACCCCGGAGGCGGCGCTTTGTTTTCAAGGCAGCGCCAGCTTCCCCCACGCTCGGCTGGACACAATAGTCTGTCACCCCGACGACGCGGTGGCCCAGGCCAAGCGCAAACAACCACTCGGTCAGCGATGGCACCAGCGAAACAATCCGCTGGGGCGATGGGAGCACTGGCACCGAACGGCCTAGTGCATCGACCAGCAACCGTGTGGTCACTGACCCGCCGTTTGGGCTGGCGGAGCTTCGAAGCGAGCTTCCGCATTTGCACCTAATTGCCGCAGCTCATGGATCAGCCGCAGCGCGGCGGGCCGTGACATAGGCAGCGGCAGGGGACCTCCACGCTGCGCGATCACGCGGTCAATCTCATCGTCGTCCAGCCGGGTTGCGCGGTCCAGCAATCGAGCCACGGCGCGCGGTTGCTGCCCCAGCTCAAGGAGCAGAACGGTTGTGGTATACGGCGGCTTGTCGGCAGAGCGCCGGATGGCACGGGCCAGGCGTGCGGTGTACACGCTGATCGCCATGAGTTGGAGAACCGTTGGGACCAGCACCAGAATCATGATCAGCAACAGATCCATGTTCATAACAAAGCTCCTCCCTTGTATGATACGCCCTTATGCAACTTAAGATCAGCAGCTGCTCAAACCTGTGCAAGCTGCTGGTCCCACTCTTGCAACTGGTGCTGGGCCAAGACCCGGTCGTTTGATTGGGTCGATCTTTTATCTTGAAACATTATGCCCCGACCCGACATTTTTTTGTTCTGCGAGCTCGGGCCGATGGCCCTAGCCGAGCTCTTTGACCAACCCGGCCTGCTCGACGAGCTGGCCACCCAGCAGTATAGTGTGGCGCTTGGGATTATCGATTTTTCGCCGCAGCGAGCGGCGATTGTGCGCTCGCTTAATGCCCGCGGCATCAGCGTGGTTGCCTGGCTGTTGCTGCCGCCCGAAGAGGGCTACTGGTTCAACCTCGGCAACTATCCCCAAGCTGCAGCGCGCTACGAAGCCTTCAAGCAGTGGGCCGAGCAGGAACTGCTCCAGTTTGCCGCCATCGGCCTGGACATCGAACCGATGATCAATGATCGGTCGGCGGTGCAGCAGGGCGATACGCTGCATATGTTCAGTCGCGCCGCCCAGGCGCAGCGCAATGCGCTCTACCCGGCAGCGCGCGATGCCTACCATGATCTGGCTGCCGTGATCCGGCACGACGGCTACGAGGTGCATACCTACCAATATCCCCTGATCATCGACGACCGACGAGCGGGTACGACCTTGGTGCAGCGGTCGCTGGATATTGTCGACGTGCCCGCCGACCACGAGGTGCTGCTGCTGTACAGCAGTCACATCAAGCTGCTGCTGGGCACTGATTTGGGCGGGGCGTTTGTGCGCTCGTATGGCGAGCACGGGGATGGCATCGCAGTCGGCGTGACCGGAGGCGGCTACCTTGATCCCATCAGCGGCTCACCCTCGCCGCGGGTCTCGCTGGAGGTTTTTTTGCGCGATCTGCGGATCGCAGCGCACTACACGGATACCGTCCACATCTTTTCGCTGGAAGGCTGCGTGGAGCGTGGCTGGCTATCCAAGCTCGCCGACATGGATTGGGACACGCCGGTAGCGCTGAGTCGCCTTTACCGTGCCGAAGCACACCTAGTCCGGATGTTGCTCAGCTTTGTGCTGTGGTGCTCGCGAGCCGGCTGGACCGCCATCGGCTGGTTAGGCTGGGTGGTGGCCGGAGGATTGCTGCTTGAACGGCGTGTCAGCCGCTGGCGCCGCCGACGCTGAAAGGAGCGCGCATGTTACCGCCCGCAATCGAACAGGAGATTACCGAGCTCAGCCAGCGCTTTGGCACGCCGGTACGCCGAACCGTTCTGATCGCCAACGAAGGGCTCTTCGATCCGCTGGGCAAGCCGGACCGCTATGGCGAGGTATGCATGGTGGTGCGCCGGACCAACGGCAAGCTGCTCACGGCTCGCAAAACATTTTATCCAGACAATGCGTATCGCCTTTTGACCGGGGGCATCAGCCATGGCGAGCCGATCTTCGACGCACTGCTGCGCGAAACGGAAGAAGAAACCGGCCTTGAAGTCGAGGTCCGGCGCTTTCTGGCGGTGATTGATTATCGCCTGGAACGGCCGGCAGGCAAGACACCGCCGAACAGACCAAAGAATGCGCCTTCGTTTCATACGTTTGCGTTTTTGTTGGATGAGCTGGGCGGAACGTTGGCCTGCTACGACCCAGACGAACGGGTCGAGGATTTTCGCGACGTGGCCGTGGCCGAGCTGCCTGTGCTGGCCGGGCATCTACGGCAGCTGGGCCAAGATTTTAACCCCGATATTCATGGTCGTTGGCGGGATTGGGGACGCTTTCGCGCTGTGATCCATGACGTGGTGCATGAGACGCTGACGAGCGAGCCGAGCTAAGCGTAAGCGGCACTTGGGCAAAAGTGATGAAGATGGGCAGCAACACCATGGCGACAACAGCACAGGCATCCCATTCCGCTGCGCATTCAGAGCTGGCACAGGTTCGGCAGCTCATGCGGCAGGATCGCCGCCGGGGCCTGGCCGCACTCCGGCAGCTGTTCGAGACGGGAGCGGCACCGCCCGCCGCACTGCGGGGACGTTTTGCGGGCCAGTTCGAGGCCTTCGAGCTCGGCCCTGGACTGTCACAGCTCGGCGAATTTGTGGATCGGACCTGGCATCCGTGGCAGGGCAAAATCTTCGGCGGCGCGGAACCCATCGGCTATAACCGGCTGCGTCATAACACATTTCCGCTGGTTCGGCTGCTCGCGCCAACATACAACGTGTTTGGAGCGGATACCGTTGCTACCTACCGGGCGTTTCCGTTTCGGACCTCCCTTGGGCCAAGCCGGGACAACCCTGCGCTGCCGGTGCTCAAGATCGACTACAACCTGCCGGCCAATCCCGGCTGGTCGGTGCGGCGTATTTTGGATGAGCTGGTGCAGATCGACGATGGCCTTTTTCTGGGCAAGGCGTATGTTAGGTGGTGGTGGGGCAGGTGGCAGCGCTGGGCCTTTTTTAGCCTTCACGCGACGTAGACCGATTAAGGATGAGTTTCATTTTATGTCAAAATAACACTTTTGGATAGCAGCCTCCTGAATCGCTGAAGGTCGGCGACAGCGCTATGCGTTAGCTAGCCCGGCTACCGACCTCCAAGCGGGCACTCCCCTCCGCGCTTATAGCACGCCTTCGGGCAGCAGATCGATGTCGATAGCCTCACCCGCGCGCAGCGCACGCTGCGCAGTAGGCAGCTCAAGCGCCGTAACCTGCACAAAGAGCAGCCAGCGCTGGTCTTGCAAGCGCCTGCGATATTCAGCAGCCTGCTGGTCGGGCACATGCATGATGCTTAGATGTTGCGCCTGCTCCTCCGCAGCCTGTTCCGGGCCGATCAGGGTTACCTGGGTCAGCCCATTGAGCTGCAGCTGCTCGACCACTCCCTCAACTGCGCTGCCGTCTTCAAAAATGCCTACAATGCGCGGCATCCGTGCACTCCTTTCCCCTTTACTCTCGCTATGTAGCGCCTAGCTGGCATGAACTATGCCGACACCAACTACCACTGCTTGGAGCCAAACGTTTAGTCGCCGAGTCAACGTGTCGCAACACGTACGACGCTAGACCGTGGATTTGGTGGACGCGAGACCACTGGCAGACGGCGCAATTGAGTTGACTGGCAGCGCCAGCGCACGATAGTAGCATTTGAGCCAGGCATTGGACCAGCCCAGCAGCCGCGTGTCGCGCATTATCTGGGCTACCTGGGCACGGCCAATTTTCGCTTCGGTCAGCAGTACAGCGCTGTTGTTGCGGCTGACGGCGAGCGTTTTGACGGCAAACAAGAGCGGCCACATACAGGCTAGCCGAATGCGATGCTGATGCCGCGGAAAGGCAGTAATGTAGGTCATGCCGTGCGCAAGGTGGCGCTCGGCCTTGAATGCCAGCATCTCGACAACCCGCATGGCCGCTGGCAGATGTTCGGGCTCGAAGAGGGTTGTATGGGTCAAGCCGACCTGGTTGTAAAAGGTCCGCGGCACAAACACCCAGCCCCGCTCGTAGTCTTTGCGCAGACCGCGGACCACGTTCACCGTTTGCAGCGCCAGACCATATTCGCGCGCCAGCGGCATGAGCTCAGCCTTGCGCTCGCGAATGACCGGCGAGTACCAGGCAAAGATATCGGTCAGCAAATAGCCGACGATGCCCGCCACTTGATGCATATAATCGTCCAGCTCGGCCTCGTCGGCAACCAGCGGCCCTTGCTCTTGCCAGCGAGCCATGCCGAGCGACGTTTGCCGAACGTAGCCCACAATGGAAGCCTGAATCGGCTCCGGCAGCCCGCGAAGCTGCTCGATTACCGTATGGGCGCACTGGGCAACATATACCTCGGGATCGCTGCCGTCCAGCTCGGCCACCGCGTCTACCAGCAGCGCTACGGACGCACGCTCGTCGAGGATGCAGTCCCACAGCCGCAGCAGCTCAGCTTTGCGCGCAGCCGGCATGACCTCGTTGTCTTCCAAAATGTCCGACACGCGCAGCAGCAGATACGCAATGGTGATGGCATCGCGCAAGGGCTGGGGCAGCTGTTCGATTGACAAGGCAAACGTCCGGCTAACTCCGCGGAGCATCTGGTACTGGTCGTACATTTCGGAACCTTTGCTGCTAGCGAATGCGGGCAAGCTAAACTGTAGCATAGATTGCTCTAGGTCTGTGCTAGATCCGGCTGTATCAAGCGCCGTGCCAGCTTACACCGCATACCTGCCATTTTGCTGTACTATGTGCGGCAGCAGCGCATAGATGGAGCAACTATGACGGTTGGACTGTGGCAAACAGCAGATACGGAACACGCGACGCCCACCCAGGCCGCAGTGGTTGTGATTGGCGCAGGAATTATCGGCTCGTACTTGGCGCTACGTCTACGCGAACAGCATGACGATGTGCTCGTGCTTGAGGCGCGGCATGTTGCCGGTGGTGCTTCCGGGCGCAATGGAGGCTTGCTGCTGAGCGGCATTGCGCATAATTATGCGGCCGCGTGTACGCACTATGGTCGAGAGCTAACCCGCGAGCTGTGGCGAACCACGATCCGCAACCGCGAAGCAATGATCGCGTGGGCGACCCGTCTTGGTACGCCGGTGCGGCGCTGCGGTAGCTATGTGCTTGCAAGCAGTGAACGTGAGGCCGACGAGCTGCGGGCTTCGGTGGCATTGATGGCGGAGGATGGCTTTGCGGCGGAGTGGCACTCGACCGACCCGCTGGGCCGTGGCTTCGTGGCGGGGGTGTCGAATGCCGGCGACGGAGTGATTCAGCCGGCGCTGTTGACGGCGGCTTTGCTGAAAGCCAGCGGAGCGGCGCTGCGGGAAACCGCCGAGGTGTATGCGCTCCTTTCGGGCGAAGATGGCGTGCTGGTGCGAGCGCGCGGTGGTGATGTGCTGGCACAGCGCGTGGTGCTGGCCACGAATGCCTGGACTCCGCTGCTCCTGCCCGAGTTTGCCGCCACAGTCGTGTCGGCGCGCGGCCAGCTCTTGGCCACGGCGCCCGCGCCGCGAGTTTTGGAGCGTGCCTGTTACTGCGACGAAGGCTTTGAGTATTTTCAGCAGCTGCCGGATGGTCGCTTTGTGCTGGGCGGTTTCCGTAACCTGGCGTTCGCGGAAGAAGCAACCTACGCCGATCACACCACATCAGGCATTCAGAGTGCGCTGGATGCGTTTCTCGCGCGGTATTTTCCTGAGCTGGCCGACATCCCGGTTGAGCGGCGCTGGTCGGGCACGATGGGCTTTACCTCCGATGGCCTACCATTGGTCGGCCGCCTGAAACGAGACGAGCGTATCGCGTACGCCATTGGCTTCAACGGCCATGGCCTGGGACTGGGCATGGTGGTAGCCGACGAGCTGCTGTACGAGCTTGCCGGCACCGGTAGCGGCAGCATCTTTACGGCGCGGCGACTGCTGCCGGAGGTGGTGGCCTAGATGAGAGGAGCGGAGACCAGCCGTGGCCATGCGTGGGGCACAGCTACCCTTCTCGCTTGCCGCTTCATACTTCGAGGAGGGTTTTACCTAGATTTGTGTAGGCGAGCTCCTCGGTCGGCGGGTGGAACAGGCCCGCCCGCACATCACGGAACAAGCGCTCTAGCGGCAGTGCCCGCGACATAGACTGCCCGCCGACAACGCGCAGAGCGAGATCGGCCGCCTTAACCGCATGACTTGTCGCGATCGCTTTGCACAGTCCAACGTAAGGACTCAGGCTGGGACGCTGTGCCGGCTGTTCCGTCCAGCCACTCGTCACGGCGTACAGCAGCGCTCGCGCCGTCAGCAGCTCAGCCTCCAGCGCGCCCGTCAGCTGTTGAATCGGCGGCAGCGTCGCAATCGCCTGGCCGTTGAGCGCGGTCGGCCGCCGCTCTTGGGCGAACCGGATCGCTTCGTCGCGCGCTGCTTCGGCGATCCCAAGGTACACGCCGGATACAGTGAGGCCAAACCAGGCACCACCACTGAACCGGCCAGGATCAGGAGCGTCAGGCACGCGCCGAAGCACCAAATCAGCATGCGCGACGGGCACATTTTCAAGCAACAGGTCGTTCGATGCGGTGGTGCGCATG
Organism: bacterium; assembly: GCA_016781505.1. GTDB lineage: Bacteria > Chloroflexota > Chloroflexia > Chloroflexales > Kallotenuaceae > LB3-1. The sequence goes on along the minus strand of JADDQF010000003.1, from coordinate 17,258 downwards.
CCCATAACGTCCCAGGTATCTTCAATCCTGAGACCTGGCCGGTCGGCTCGCACCAAAAAGACGCCAACCGTGCCCGCGGTTCCATCCTCGATCACAGCCGGGATCAGCATATGGGTCAGGATCGGTGAGCCACTCGTGAAACTCTTCTGCCCGGTGATGCGCCACCCGTCGCCGTCCCAGACCGCCCGGGTTTTGGGCAGGCCACCCCGCGATGGGCTGCCCAGCTCGGGCTCAGTTGCGCACGAATTAATCCAGCCTCCGCGCTCCACCAGTTCGGCACATACCGCGGCAAAGTGCTCCTCCGGCCACGGGCGGCTTTCGGCCAGCGCGCCGAGCACATGCACATGCATATCGTAGACCAGGGCAGTGGGACCATCTCCCTGAGCTAGTTGCTCCACGACCTGCACCGCTTCGTGCAGCGTAGCGCCCCACCCGCCGTACTCGGTAGGGATCGACAGCAGATGAAACCCGGCAGCGTGGAGCTCGGCAAAATTTTCTAACGGAAAGCTCCGGTCATGGTCGTGCTGAGCGGCGCGGGCCGCAAAACCCTTGGCAAGAGCAGCAGCTGTTTCAAGCCAGCCGGCCAGCCGTTGGTTGCCTTGGTTCAATCGTAGCGGATCAATCATCTGTATTCGCCTTGTCACCAACAGCTTGTTGGCCCAATCGGATTTCTCTGCAGCGTGCGAGCATCTCCTGTACCAACGAATCAGCTGTGGCTCTTGTGTATGACGGCAGCATGTGGCTCATGCCAACAATATAGCCATGGTGGTTTATGGTATGCTCGCTATAGCATACCAGCTTCCTTGGTGCATTCAGAAGGAGACGACCATCATGGCTTATGCAACGCTGATCGCACCGGCAGACCTTGAGCCGCGCCTGACCTCACCTGAATGGGTTGTTGTAGATTGCCGGTTCGCGCTTGATCGGCCGGAACATGGGCGCCACGAGTATGCGCGCGCACATATTCCCGGCGCTGTTTATGCCCACTTGAATGAGGACTTGTCGGGTCCGATTGTGGCGGGCAAGACAGGGCGCCATCCCCTGCCCGATGTCGCCGAGGCGGCACGCACCTTTGGCAGCCTGGGCATTGCCAACACCTCGCAGGTTGTGGCATACGACGACGCGGGTGGCGCAATCGCAGCGCGCCTTTGGTGGATGTTACGCTGGCTTGGCCATGAACGCGTGGCGGTTTTGGATGGCGGCTGGCAGCGCTGGTGCAACGAAGGCCGCCCAACCCGCGACGGAACGGAGACCCGACAAGCCGGTGTGTTTGTGCCACACCCACGCCCAGAGCTGATCGCAGATGTTGCGGCAGTTACCCAGGCAGCCAATGATCCCGCTTATCGGGTGATCGACTCGCGCAGTGCGGAGCGTTACCGTGGCGCGCACGAGCCAATCGACCCGGTCGCGGGACATATTCCTGGCGCCGTTTCGGCTCCGCTGACCGAAAACCTGGATGCATCCGGGAGCTTTTTGTCGGCCGAGCAGCTTGCGAATCGCTTTGGGGGCGTGCTCGGCGATGTTCCACCCGACCATGCTATCTTCTACTGCGGGTCGGGGGTATCCGCTGCCCAGAATCTGCTCGCGCTAGCCCACGCTGGCCTGGGTGAGGGCCGCCTGTACGTTGGCTCGTGGAGTGAATGGATCGCCGATCCCCAGCGTCCGGTAGCACGCGACTATGGCATCCAGCACCGGGCTGCTCCTGGCAAGGATTAGGGACGCATCCGATCACGTATGACCCTTTGTTCTAGGAGTCTCAACCGGCCCGGTCCGAGCCGTGCCATCGGAAAGCTGGCTGTTCGCGCCGCCGGGGCGAACGCCAAAGCTCAACCACGAGCACCAGCAGCAGTGGAACATTCATACACACCGTTCCGAGCAGATGGCGTTCGGTAAATGAAAGACCGGAGCTGAACCTTGCCCAAACATCGAGAATATTGATAAGCAGCCCAATTGTTGACGCCGAAGCGATGAACGCAAATTCGACCCGTCTGGGTTGAATGCTCAGCAACGCGATGACAGGAATCAAGTACCAAGGTTGGAGTGCAACCACCAGCGTGTAAAAGACGAGGAGGATATACGCGCAAACCCGCTCGACGTCTTTGAGCCGCCACGCGATCAGGAAAGAAAGAACAACACAAAGGCCTCCAAGCAGGAACCTGAACGTAACAAGCTGGGCTGCAGAGGCCTGTGTCTGCTGCGCGTTTTCCCGGACGAAGGAAGCAATCGCAGCGGTGGCCAAGGTACCGGTAAAGGTCATGCCTGACAATAACCCGTCAACCATGCGACCCTCGTTCCAAAAGGGCGCAATAGCGACCGACGCAAGCACAACGGTGAGCAGTATCGACACAAGGAGTGAGCGCAGCTGCCACTTGTGTGTCACCATCACGAGCAGAAAGAGCGGGAAGAGTACGACGCTCAGCGCCTTGATCAAGGCGGCGAGCGTCAACAACGGCAGTGCGAGTGCGGATTGTCGCTTAAGGGCGAGGACGGCGAGGAGCAGAAAAAATGTCATCATGACGTCGTTGTGAGCGTTTGCTACAGCCTCAAACAAGACCAGCGGATTCGCCAGCAGCGTGTACACCCCCAGCCATCGGTCTTTTTCGTCATCCTGGTACTGGGCAATCACCCAGCCGCTTAATGCCAGCAGCGCGAAGCTGAAGAGCTTGTAGCTCAACAAAAGCTGGAGCAAATTCTCAAAACCTGCCAGAACAGCCGGCATCCCCGAGAGCAACAGCCAGGCTGGGCCATAGGTTAATGGAACCTCTAAGGGCCAGGCATATGGGACGAATGGATCGGCTGCGAAGAATGGGACAAACGTGACGACGTACGGATTCTGGTGATAATAAAAGGCGAGTTTGAGCTGACACAGATAATAAAACACATCGATGGCGGCGACCGGGTAGAGCAGGACGTTAATCACGCCCGAGACGGCAACCGTGACCACAAGCGCCACCTTAACCAGCAGGGATATGCGGGGCATGGCGCGGCAGAGCAGAAAGATACCAATGTAGAGCAGCCCCAGCGTACAGAAGATCAGGACTGTGCCCCGCAAGACCGGCGACTGCATGTGGCCAGGGATTTTATCGAAGGCGAAGCCTGGCATCGCGTAATGTTCGACAAGCGCAAACCAGCGAAGCAGCGCAAGCCAGCAGACAACTGTTAAAAAACATCCGCTCGCGCACAATATACTTAACAGGCCAGCGCGCTGCCGGCTTCGGCGCACACCAAGCCTCGTCTCGGACTCATCGCGGCTGGCAACCGCAGGCGTCGTTGATTCTTGCTGCATCGTGCTTAACTCATTGTGCGACCAACCTACGGCCAAGGATATGCTTCCCAGACCAGTGGTGGGCGCTTTTTCACTCGAAACCTGCATGCCAGGAATAAATCATTCCCCCACAGCCTACAGAATCACAAATTGGTGGCTGAACAAAAAGAAAAACAAGCCTTGAAAGAGTGCAAAAAGGCCAATAACCGGGCCTTGCAGCACGGGCCGTTTTGCCAACCACACGCCCAGCGGCAAAAAGGCCGGCCAACACGAGGCCGTGTAGCGTCCCAGGCCCCACATCCCAATCGCCCAGAGCGCGATCATGAAAACAATGGCGAAGGCGCCTAGCTCGATCCATTCTCGCCGAAAGAACAGGGCCACGGCACCGACGGTGGTTAGCAGGCCAAACGGCAGATAGGCATACATCGTCCGCACATGCTCGTTCACATCCTGCGCGGCTAACAGATCGTGAACCCCCCACCACGCTAGCTCGCCCCAGTTGCTCGAACGTGCGTGCGCGAAGGCCAGGGGATCGCCGAACGCTGTGTATTGGTATAGGCAGTAAAGCGCCAAAAACAACCAGGGGAGCACCAGGCCAAGGATCGCCGGACTTAGCAGGAAGCGCCGTGGGTGGATGCCGCGCTGCCGAATCTGCGCAGCCAACAGCCCCGCTCCGGCGAAGAGGGTGAGGTGCCGGGCCAGCACGCCATAGCCCAGAATAAAGCCAGCCAGAATATGGTGGCCACGCAGGGCAAGCAGGATCGCGATGGCACTGGAGCTGATCATCAACGACTCAGGATAGGCGGTTGCCTGGAAGAAGGCGAAGGGGTAGGCCGCAAAGAGCATCAGGCCCCACCGAGCCGCAGCCTCATCGGCCAGCATCGTGAAGATTTGGTAGATCGCCAGGTAGGCGCCAAGACCTGCCAGATTGGCAACGGCCAGCATGGCAAGCTCCACCTCCATCCCGGTCACCGTATGTAGGGCTAGGCTCATCGCCGGCAACAGGGGAAAGAAATTCGTTCGCCACGCCTCGGTGTACCCCAAGCGGGCGATGATACCAAAATGCTCACAATCCCAGCGGCACAAACCATCCAGGGCCGGGTACTGCTGCAAAAATGGCTGGGCCCGGTGTTCCCAAAAGAGCGTGGGAATCAGAGTCAGGCCGATCTGCGAAAAGCCAAGCAAGGCGAGCCGAGTAAAAATAAACAGCACAAGCGGGAATGCAGTCCAACCCCACTCCTCCGTCAGGAAATGAATTGTTTTTCTGGCGCTCGCATAGTTGGGTTGCGCGGACGCCACTGATTGGCTGCTCTTTCCCACCTTGGCGGCCGAGACATGCTCTGGCTCAGATACCGGAGATATGCGTTGCTTCATAGCGACAACCTTTGATACAGCCATGCCTATGGCACGCATTGTGGATAGGCAGAGGCAGTTTTGGGCAAAGAAACCATTAATCTGTACCTACCAGATAACAGCCACGGATCTTGTCGATCATGTTAGTCGAACTACGGGTTCGCCGCCCCAGATCCATTCCATGATCGTTACCAGCAGTGGTAGGCCAAAAGAAAGCAGAACGCTGGCGGCCAAAACAGAGGGCTCCTGGAGCTCATACCACGCCGCGATCCATATAAACAAGGCGTAGCTCAGCATTCCGCACATCGTCCAGACAACCGTGCGAAACATCGGCCATTCCGCAACGAACAGCGCAGCAACACCAGCCAGCATGATTAAGTACCAGGGGCGGAAAAAGAGCGAGACGAACAATAACACAAACACCACCTCGAAAGCTGCGCGGGGCAAGCGGGCGGGCTGGCGCCAAACCGCGACCATCTGCCAAACCACCGTGAGGAGCATGATGACGCCACCGGCGAGCCCTATCCAAGGCCGCAACTCACGCTGCGGCATGAACAGATGCAGGCCATAACGCACGAGAGCTGCGGGAGAGAAGTTGATCAGCGTGCTCTGTTCCGCAACACTTTGGCGTATCGCGGCCACATCGTAAAAGGGATAAAAGGCGATCACCAGCCACAAGAGGCTAAGCAGAACGGTTTCGGCCAGCACAGACCGCAGCTGCCGCCAGCTCCGGGTACGCGACGCAATCGCAACAGCTGCAAGGGGGATCAGCGGTGCGGCCAGGTATTTGATCAGCGTCGCTACCACCAGCAACGGGATAACTAAGCCATCGCGTTTGGTAGACCACAGCAGGAAGGCCAGCAACATCGGCACGAGCATCACGATATCGTTATGACCGTTGCCCACGGCTTCCCACAGCACGAGGGGATTCCACAGAAAAAAGATCGCGCCCGTCAGCGCATGTGGCTCCGCTGAGTGTCGCAGTGTGCGCACAATGATCCAGCCGCTGAGCAGGAAGCAGCCCAGCGCCAGCAGCTTAAAGCCCCACAGGGCGACGGCAATCCTGTGATCGGCCAACAAGGTGATGGGCGCGGACACGAGGTTCCACAGCGGACCGTATGGCGATACCCGGCCGGACCACTCGTCCGACGCAAAGCGTACCCATGGATCTGCCGGATAATCCTTGAAATAGGCCCGAATCGGGTTGACGCCATACTGGCTGAACAGCCGCGACCGCCAAGCGTAGATATAGATATCGGTGGCGTTAACCGGATACATCCAGGCCATCGTGGCGCCCAGCAAGGACGCGCAGGCAAAGACGGGCCGGAGCGCAAGCGGCGTAGACAGCTTGCGGCTTTCCAGTAATGCCAAAATATAGAGCGTAAACAGGAGAACAAATCCCGCAAGGAAGAGCAGGTACTCGTCGGACTGATACTGAGACATGTTGCCGATGTCCAGCATCATGTCGGCATTTCTCCGGAGCGGATAACGCCAGGCAAAGTAGCCCATTGGCACCAGCATCGCCAGTCCATAGCACCATAGTCGGCGCACGCCTTGGATCTCTTGGGCGGCTACCGGGCTTGACGAGGCACGCCGAGACCAAGGCAAGCTTGGCCCTGCGACAACCTCCCGGCTGCTGCGCTTATCCATTCACACTCCTTGCTTGGGCCACACCTTTGGGAGGCTCGGGCATTGCTTCCAACCTCGTGGGACAGGTTGTAACCAAGGACGGGTACGCAGAAGGTCACCCCGATCCGTTCGCACGATAGATCGTTCCTTTGATATCCTGCGCAGACCGCTGCTCAAGAAGCATTGCCACAAACAAGACTTTCCCATGACAGCAAGAGATATACCACAGGCGCAGCTTGCCGGGGCAAGCGCCCGTATTATCGGCTCCACCACTACGTGGGCCCGATCAGTCATGTGCTGCGCTTCCTTATAATGTTTGACAAAGTGTAGCGATTGGCCTATAGTTGAAACTCGTTCAGACCCTTCCCGCTCTTGATTCTGCCCGGGATCGCAGCACGCAGCCGAGGAGCGTCCTTCGTAGCTGAAGTTCCAGTGTCGCACGGGCCGCACCGCGCGTCGCCGCATCCATATTCCATCGCCGCAGCTGTGCGCTGTTCGGGCTACGGGTGACGGGCCCCGCCCTTTCGACACATCAGGCCTAGCTTCCACGGAGGTTGCGGTGCTCGAGGACCTCGCGCTGACGACCAAGCCACCCCACCATCCGCAGCCACTGCGGCGGCGAACATTTACTGCCCAACGTCGGCTAGGATTTGTTGCGCTGCTGGTGCTCTTCGCCCTCCTGTGGGAAGGCGTCAAGTTGGTATTCAGCATATCCGCTCAGAAACTCTCGCATCTCGCGGCAATCTTGGGCGAGTTTGGCACACGAACGCGCGGTGGAACTGGCCCGATCAGGGCAGTGGCGATGCTTCAAAATGCGCTTGTTACGATCGGCGAGGCCGGTGCCGGCCACTTCGTGCCCCGCAAAACTTTTGGTAAATGACCACGGAGGCAAGAGTTTCCTCATGACTATCGCAGATCTCAACCGCCAGGACATTCTCGACCAATCCCGCGCGACCACGCTCTACGAGTGGACGGCGCAGAAAGCGATGCAGCCATTGGTGGTCGACCACGCCAAAGGTATTTACTTTTGGGACGTCGACGGCAAGCGCTACATGGACTTTAACTCGCAGCTGATGTGTGTCAACATCGGCCACGGCGACCAGCGTGTCATCGATGCGGTCAAGGCCCAGATGGATCAGCTGTGCTATGTCGCGCCGACGCTGGGCACCACGGCGACGCGCGCCGAGCTGGGCACGCTGCTGCGCGAGATAACTCCTGGCAATTTGAGCAAGGCCTTCTTCACCAATGGCGGCGCCGAGGCCAACGAGAACGCGATCAAAATCGCGCGGATGGTCACGGGACGGCATAAAATCATGGCGCGCTATCGCACCTATCATGGCGCGACAGCGGGGGCGATTGCGCTAACCGGCGATCCGCGGCGCTGGGCGGCCGAGCCAGGTATTTCGGGCGTGGTGCGCTTCCCCGACTTTTATCCCTACCGGGCGGGCAAGGAACTGGACGATCCCGGCTATACCGCCGACGTGCTCCGGGCGACCGAGGAGGTGATCCAGTTCGAGGGGCCGCATACCATTGCCGCCATGATCATCGAGCCGGTGGTTGGCACGAACGGCATCCTGATCCCATCAGGCGACTATATCCGTGGCCTGCGCGAGCTATGCACCAAGTACGGCATTTTGCTGATCGCCGACGAGGTTATGAGCGGCTTTGGGCGCACCGGCCGATGGTTTGCGGTCGATCACTGGGACGTTGTGCCCGACATCATGACCGTGGCCAAGGGCCTAACCTCGGCCTACGTGCCGTTGGGCGCCACCATCGTCAGCGACACCATCGCCGACTACTTCGAAGAGCGCCCGCTGTATGCCGGCCTAACCTACAACGCGCATCCGGTTGGCTGCGCGGCGGCGGTCGCCTGCATCAAGGTGTACAAAGAAGACCGACTGATCGAGAACGCCGCGGCCCTGGGCGAGATTTTGCAGGCCGAATACGGCAAGCTCCGGGAAAAGCATCCATCGGTAGGCGACACACGCGCGATTGGTCTGTTCAGCTTGGTCGAGCTGGTCAAGGATCGAACGACGCGGGAACCGATGACGCCCTACAATCCCAAGCCGAGCGAGCTGGGACCGATGCCCAAATTCAATGCCTTTCTCCGCGCCAACGGCCTCTTCACCTTTGTGCGCTGGAATACGTTCTTTGTCAATCCGCCGCTCAATATCACCGAGCAACAGCTGCGCGAAGGCTTGGCGATCATCGACGAGGCGTTGAACATTACCGACGAGGCAATTGCTTAGGCCCAACACTTGTTTCTTGTTCCCCGGTATGTGAGCATAGGAGACCAGGATGATTCAGGATGGATACCTGCTTAACTACGTCAACGGCGCGTGGCAGCGCTCGCAGGCAACCGAGTTTGTGGAAGTGCGTAATCCGGCCACGATTGAAGCGATTGTGCGTGTACCGCTAACCCCGCGCGACGAGGTCGGGCAGGCGGTCGAGGCAGCCCAGGCGGCTTGGGATGGCTGGCGTCGAACACCGCCGACCGAGCGGGTGCAATACTTGTTTAGGCTCAAAAATCTGCTGGAAGAGCACTTCGACGAGATCGCGCGCTTAACCACCGATGAATGCGGCAAGACGTTCAGCGAGTCCAAGGCCGAGCTGCGCCGCGGGATCGAAAATGTCGAGACGGCCGCGGGCGTGCCCTCGTTGATGCAGGGGCGGAACCTGGAGGACATCGCTTCGGGCATCGACGAGCTGATGATCCGGCAGCCGGTCGGCGTGGTAGCAGCCATCACTCCCTTCAACTTCCCCGGCATGGTGCCGCTGTGGTTCCTGCCGTACGCGATCGCCTGCGGCAACTGCTTTGTGCTCAAGCCTTCCGAGAAAACCCCGATCACGATCAGCCGAATCGCCGAGCTGATCGAGCAGACCGGGCTGCCGAAGGGCGTTGTCACGATTGTGAACGGGGCCAAGGACGCGGTTGACGCGCTGCTTGATCATCCCGCGGTGCGCGCGATCTCGTTTGTCGGCTCGACGCCGGTGGCTAAGTATATCTACAGCCGTGCGGCGGCCAATGGCAAGCGCGCGCAGTGCCAGGGCGGCGCCAAAAACCCGGTAATTGTGCTGCCCGACGCCGATATGGACATGACGACGCGGATCGTCACCGATGCGGCGTTCGGTTGCGCCGGCCAACGCTGCTTGGCGGCCTCGGTCGCAATCACCGTTGGCGAAGCGCGCAACGTTTTTACGGAACAAATCGCCGATGCGGCAGCCTCGCGCAAGGTTGGCTATGGGCTGGATGCGGGCATCGAGATGGGGCCGGTCATTACCACGGAAAGCCGGCAGCGGGTCGAAAGCCTGATCGGCATCGGGGCGGGCGAGGGCGCCGAGGTGCTGGTCGACGGTCGCGATCCACGGATTAGCGGCTTCGAGCGCGGCAACTTTGTGCGGCCCACGATTCTGCATAATGTGGATCCGCGCAGCGAGATAGCACGCACCGAGATTTTCGGTCCCGTGCTGAGCTTGATGCACGCCGATACAATCGACGAGGCGATCCAGATCGTGAATGCCGGCGTGTATGGCAACATGGCCTGTTTGTTCACCAGCAGCGGCGCGGCCGCCCGGCAATTCCGCTACGAGGCACGTGTGGGCAACGTCGGCATCAATGTCGGCGTGGCCGCTCCGATGGCCTTCTTTCCGTTCTCCGGCTGGAAGGAAAGCTTCTTCGGCGATATGCACGCGCAGGGCGGCGACGCCATCGAGTTTTATACCGAGAAAAAGATTGTGGTCGAGCGCTGGCCCAAGGAGTGGTCCCGCACGTTCTAGATGCGCTTTGGTGGACTGAGCCCGACCATGACGAACATCGCAGCGACGGCGCGGCAGCCCCTTTGGGCAAAGTTTGAACGGTATCTCGCATAACAAGATCGAGGATACCAAAGCAGAGCACCTCGATCAGCCAGCGACAAAGACCATGCGCTGGATTGCAGGGCAGTGCGGGTAGATCGGGAACTGTCGGTGAATCTAGACCGTTAGCCCACCTCCCCTCCTCAGCACGGGAAGCGGAGGTGGGCTGTTTACGTGCGCAGCCGTGCCTACAACGTTATGCTGAACAAATCCTGCGAAAACGATAGGTGTAACGATTTCGCCCGAATCACGTAGCGAGCTACCCACATGCCGTCTTTCAAAGAGATTACAACGGTTAGAATGTTCTGATTAAGGCGTGCGGGGGCGGCGCTCCAAAATCTCAAACACAACAGCCAAAAGGACAGCAACAACCAGCAAGAAGGGTCCGAGTGTTTCCAAACCAAATCGCTCAGCAAGGAGGCCAAAGCCACTCACGAGCGATGCACCGCCCAACGCTGCTGCCGCGATCTGAAAGCCAACGGTGTTTGCGGCATGCGTCGGGCCCATCCGTGCCGGTGTTAGGGCAATCAGCGACGGAAACATTGGCGCGAGCGCCAGCCCTAGCAGGGCAACTCCCGTTAACGCGAGCCACGGCGCGAGGTTGAGCCAGAGCAACACCACGCCAAGTATCGCGGCCCCCATGCACAGTTGGAGCAGCGTCCGCACGGAGATGTGCGCAACAATCGCCCCAGACAGCAGCCGACCGACCGTGAGGCTGCCCCAATACACACTCACCCACACGCCGGCTAGTGCCGGCACCATGCTCCGCGCTTCGGTCAACAACGTGTACAGCCACTGACCAGTGCTAATCTCAAGCCCGGTGTACAGAAAAAAGAGCAGCATACTCAGCCACGCCGAAGGCAAGCGTAAGGTCCGGGCCATCGACGCGCTCGGCTGTGGAGTGGTGTCAGCACCTTCAACTTGCGCGTGCCACTGCTGCCGAGTAACAGCAAAGCAGCTCGCCAGGAGCAGTTGTGCCACACCAACCACAAGGTAGCCCAGCCGCCAGGAATAGCCCGCGCTGATGATGCCGCTCATAATGATTGGTCCCGTCGCTGCCCCAAGGCCGAACGAGGCATGGAGCCAGTTTACCGTGCGTGGACTGAAGCTTTCGGCGGCATAGGTATTCAAACCGGCGTCGATAGCACCAGCGCCTAGACCAGCTAGCAGCCCCAGGCTAACCATAACAGCCCATACAGGGGTCGCACCATAGCCTAGCAAGCTAACCGCAGTGGCTAGACAGCTGAGCACCAGCAGCCACCCCACCCCAATCCGCGCCGACAGCCGCCCGCTGCTGAAGCTGGACAAGAGGTAGCCAATCGTGCCGGTGGTAATCAACGCGCCCAGCGCGTCGAGCGGCAGTCTAAAGGTCGTGCGGATCGACGGCCAAGCTACACCGGTCAAGCCGTCGGGTAGCCCTAAGCTGATAAATGCGGCATAGGCGAGCCCGACCAGCAGCGCGGCGCGCTGTCGAATAGGAGCAGCAGAAGCAGCCACTAAAACTCCTCAACCCTTTCTGAAACGTTTTTGTCTGTAACGTTTCAGAAATATACTATGCGTGGTACACTTGCGCAAGTGGGCGAAAGGAGTCACGGCGTATGCCCCCCGACAATGCACAACGAAAGCGGCAACGTGTAACCATTGCCGATGTGGCGGCGGAACTGAGCGTGGCCGTGTCCACGGTCTCGAATGCCTACAATCGCCCCGATCAGCTGTCTCCAGAACTCCGGGCGCGCGTTCTAGCTGTGGCGGCGCAGCTTGGCTACCCAGGGCCAGACCCGCTCGCCCGCAGTCTGCGGCAGCAGCAGGCTGGCGCGATTGGCGTGCTGTTCGCTGAGCGCTTGCGGTATGCGTTTACTGATCCGGCGGCCGTGCTTGTGCTTGACGGCATTGCCAGCGCGCTGGAGCAGGCCGATCTGAGTCTGCTGCTTGTGCCTGGGCGCGCCGACACCACAACCACGGTGCAGCGCGCGCTGGTCGATGGCTTCATTGTGTACTCCATGTTGGAAGCCGATCCGCTCGTAGGAGCCGCGCTGGCTCGGCGGATCCCCACCGTGCTGCTCGACCAGCCGCCGCGAGCAGGCGTCCCGTCAATCACGGTTGACGATGCGGATGGTGCGCACCAGATCGCCGATCATCTGCTGCGGTTCGGCCACCGGCGCTTCGCCATTATCACCGACCGTTTGAGCGAGCCGCTGACTAGCACCGACCTGTCCTTGCACGAGCAAGCGGCACACACCTTCTTTGTCACGCAGCTACGCTGTCAGGGGTACCGCACGGCGCTGGAAGCTGCTGGTCTGCGCTGGCAGGACGTGCCGATTCACGAATGTGCCGACAACAGCCAAGCCGACGGCGCAGCAGCTATGCAAGCGCTCCTACACATGTCTCCGCGTCCGACCGCGGTGCTGTGCATCACGGATCGGTTGGCGCTGGGAGCACTAACCGCGGCGCAGCAGGCAGGGCTGGCGGTGCCGAGCGATGTGTCAATTGTTGGCTTTGACGACATTCCAAGCGCCGCGCACGCCTCGCCGCCGTTGACAACGATCCGCCAAGCACACCGCGACAAAGGACTGCTGGCCGGCCAGGCACTCGTCGCACTCCTGCGGGGCGAAGCGGTAGCCGAGCGGATCACCCTGCCGGTGGAGCTCGTCGTGCGCGGCTCGACGGAACCGGCTGCCGGGTGTTGAAGGCTGGAGCGGGATGTACTCATAACTGCTTCAAGAAGCGAAGAACCGAATTGTCGCACCTAGCAACGGAACCGCAGCACTTGGGGCAGCTTCCGGAGCTGCCACAGATGACGATAGGAGACAGCCGATGAGTGTATCTCAACAGCTCGCGTACAAGCGGGCCTCCGAGCTTGCAGCCCACTTTGCCGCCTTGCCGCAGGTCGTGGCCGTAGCGCTTGGCGGTTCACAGTCCAACGGCAGTGCAGACGTCGAATCGGACATCGATCTGTATGTGTACATCGAGGCCGAGCTGCCGCGCACCGCTCAAGCAGCAGTGATCGAACAATCGGGCGGTGCTACCCGTGACGATCTGAACCTGCCGTATTGGGGCGGCACCAATCTTTGGATCGATGCAGCGACCGGGATCACCGTCGATTGTATGTATTTCGGCACCGCCTGGATGGAGGAGGAGGTCGCCCGCGTGCTGGAAACACACCAGCCTAGCTTGGGATATTCGACCTCGTTCTGCCGAACGGTACAACAATCGCGGAGCCTCCTTGACCCACATGGTTGGTTTCAGGCATTGCAAGCACGTAGCATGCAACCGTACCCTGAGCCGCTGCGACGCAACATCATGATGCACAATCACCCGGTGCTCCGGACGATCATGTCGTCGTATCTGCATCAGATCGAACGCGCAGTGGGGCGCAGCGACATCGTCAGCATCAACCATCGTGTGGCCGCTTTGCTCGCCAGCTACTTCGATATTGTGTTTGCCCTCAACGGCGTGTTGCATCCCGGCGAAAAGCGACTGCTCGCCTTCGCCCACCATGAATGCCCACTGCTGCCAATGGAAATGGCAGCGGATGTGGCTGCCGTGCTCGGCGCTGCGGGCACAGCCGGTGATATTGTTGTCGTGCATCTTACGCGGCTGCTGGATCACTTGGACGACCTGCTCCGGAAATCGGGCTTCGATACCAGCGCCTGGTGATTCGCGCCATTGCGCAGCATCAGCAGTGACACGCCGGAACGCTCCGAAACAAACCTTGCTACCACCTGGAATACAAACACTGCTGACAGCAAGCCCCAAAATGAGCCGCAGCGGGGAGGATAGGTACACGTCGCGGGACATGCACACGGCAATAATCAGGTCAATCATGGAAAGCGGTGCTAATCCCACGTATCGAATGTTCCATATGAAGCTCTATGGGAAATTCG
>JADDQF010000003.1:0-3073 GCA_016781505.1 bacterium | reverse complement strand
ATAGGCCGAGGAAGCGTTCAAAGAGCTGCAGGCGCCACACCGTTCGCACGACGAAGAACCACACGACGACGACACCCATGATGATGGCACTAATGAAGAACGGTTTGACCAGGATACCAAAATAGGCTCCCAGCGGATCGTAGGACCAGATGATCCAGAACAGCAGATACAACGCGAGGGCTAACCAAGCCGGACGCTTATCGAGGCTCACCTCGGTCCGCCACCCCAGGAAGAAGCGGCTGGGTGGCTCGAGGAACAGGATCAGCAGGCACGCCGTCCACGAAATAAACATGGACACGCTACCTTGAGCCAGCACCGTGGCGATCGCATTGCTGTACGCGGTCGTCCCCGCCTCCACCCCGGTGTACGACTCGAACAACTCCACGGCCCAGGCTTGGTCCTCGCTCGTCAGGGGACTGGTCAGCAACGACCGATAGTCGATGACATAGATCGCGACGGCCATCAGCATGGTCACAATCGCGACCGGGAACACAAAGCGGGCCAGCGACGAGAGGAGGTTCGCCTGCAGCCGCTGCGGTCGAGCCCACAGGGTGAGGAAAAAGGCCGGAATACCGACCGTAAACGTCGTCAGCGCGACCTGCGCTGGATCAAACGGGAAATCGAGGCCAACCATCGTCACGCCGATGATGATCAAGGTCGTCGTCGCCACGCGCGTGAGAAACAGATACAGCGCACTCGACATGCCGCCGATGATGCGTCGGCCTTCTTGGAAGGCGGGCCGTAATGCCGCAAACGAGTCATTGAGCAGGATCATGTCGGCCACATTGCGCGCCGCACTACTACCACTTTGCATCGCGATGCCGAGCGACGCTTTTTTGAGCGCGAGCACGTCGTTCACGCCATCGCCCATCATCGCCACCCGCTTGCCGTGGCGCATCAGCGCATCCACCAGCTGGTCTTTTTGTTCCGGCTTGATCCGTCCGAAGACGGTGGCCTCAACCGCAGCCTGATCAAATTCTGCTGGACTCATCGCCTCGAGCTCGGGGCCGGAAACAAGCTGGATATCCGGCGGAAACCCCGCCTGTTTGGCAAGCGCTGCCACCGTTCCCGGGTTGTCCCCCGAGATGACTTTGAGCTCAACGCCGAGCTGACGAAAGGTCGCGATCGTTTCCTTGGCCTGCGGACGTAGTTCATCGCGCAAACTCACGAGCGCTAATGGCGTGAGCGTTGGCAACTGCGGTTGTTCCGCGGCGTTGTGCAGCGTCGTCACCTCTGGGTTGTAGGCAAAGAGCAACACCCGCAACCCCTGCGACGACCAGGCATGGATCTGCTGCCTGAGCGCCGAGTCAGGCGTGACAAC
This sequence comes from bacterium, assembly GCA_016781505.1. Classification (GTDB taxonomy): domain Bacteria; phylum Chloroflexota; class Chloroflexia; order Chloroflexales; family Kallotenuaceae; genus LB3-1. The sequence goes on along the minus strand of JADDQF010000003.1, from coordinate 1,752 downwards.
ACTGGGTGGTAGATACGGTTGCAGCATCTCCCAGGCACCCAATACATAAACTCCACGCGGTTTTGATGCGTGTCCCGCTTGCGCGAAGGCAAGCGCGCTCCATTTACGGGCCGACGCAAAGGGCACCTCATCCGCAATCGGCCGCTGTTCGCCCGGTACACCAGCGCTGATTGCTTCGCTCGTGGCGTTACTGACGGTGGCACTACGCACGAAAGCGCCGAGGTGCGCCCGGACGACGTCCGCCGGCACAGCGGCCAGCGGGTACAGGTCATTGAAGGCTAAACGGTTGGCTGTGAGCGTGTCGGTTTTGTCCATACACAGGACGTCGATGTTGCTCAACGACTCGACGGCGTTGGTCTGCTGCACCAGGGCGCCTTGCTTGGCAATCGTCGACGCGCCAAGGGCATAGGCCACCACGATCATCAGGAACAAGCCATAGGGGACCTGACCGCTCAAGACCGCCGCGATCTGCACCAACCGCACCGTCGACAGCCCTTCCAGCAGGCTGGCGCCGAAAATAATGATGCTGATCACAACCACGACCAGCATCACCAGCCGCACAACGAAATCAATCTGCCGCTGGAGCGGAGTATAGGTGACTTGAAAATTGCGCGCGGTCGCAGTCAGCTGATTGGCGAAGCTGGCAGAGCCCACCTTCTGGGCCTCCATGTATCCCGATCCGGTGACGCAGAAGCTGCCGGAAAAGAGCGGATCACCGGCCTGCTTCCGAATCAAATCCGGCTCGCCCGTCAGCAAGGACTCGTCCATCTCCAACAGCCCGTCACCGAGCATGACGCCATCGACGACGATCTGGTCGCCGGCCGCGACACGCAGGATGTCACCCTTCACCAGCTCTGGTGGCGCAATCACCTGCTCTCGTCCGTCGCGCACCGCCGTAACCGTCGGCCGATTGACCAGCGCAATCTGATCCAATTGCCGTTTGGCGCGAATTTCTTGCACCGGGCTGATCAGGGCATTGACGAGGCCCAACCCACGCTGGTCAACGCGTCGTTCACCCGTCCGAGGGCAATCAACGCGACACCGATGGTGAACAAAATGTTGTTGAACAGGGTGAATAAGTTCGCGCGGGCAATATCCCAGTAGGAGCGACTCGAGGCACCGCCGGTATCATTCCCTTCACCCCGTCGGCGACGTGCGCGAGCTTCGCCTTCGGTAAGCCCCTGCACCGGGAGCACCGTATTGACTGCCATGTATAACCCTCGTTGAAAAACACTGACTCGTGCATTGACGATGTATAGCAGATACTGTTCCAGTCTGTGCCCCGACACGGTGTTCGTTGATCGTATCATGGCGAAGCTCAGGCGGGCATCGAGAACGCCGCACCGCCTGAGCTTCGCGGTTCGCTGCGGCAGCTACGCGTGTAGCGCAGGAAAGCAGCGGGCAATCAGCGAACAGAACTGAGCATCCCGACCGCAAGGGCGCTGATGCCGTATACTGCGATCACGATAGCCATCGGCATGGCTGATCGGCCGCCGAGACCGACGAGCTAGCCAGCGGCCGCCCCAACCGCATACAGGAGGACGCCGAGCAACGCCGACGCGCTCTCGGCTGTCCGGGGATGCCAGCATGATGATGGAAAGCCGACGGGGGGTGTTGGACATGGTGATAACCTCCATAACGATTGTTTTTGCCGACAATCATGTGGTGCTGCATGTGATGGCGGAAGAATAGCTAGCGCATATTCAGAACTTATTCAGAACCTATTAGCAACTCGTGTAGATGCGGGGCGCG
>JADDQF010000071.1 GCA_016781505.1 bacterium | reverse complement strand
TCGCCGGGTTGGAGCGGACGCAATATTGCAAGGCCCAATCCGAAACAAATGCCACCACGAGCGCCTGCTGCTGATCGCGGGCGACAAGGGTGCCGGTGGGCCATTGGACGCGCTCAAGCATGGACGGCTCGGCCTCGATCCAGCGCGCGACCGTGTAGGGCAGTCGCTCGATCGTTGCGCTGACGCTGTACTCAGTGAGGAGGCGTGCTTCCACCACATCGAATTGGAGGTCGCCAACCGCGGCCAGAATCGGCTCACGGCGCAAGCCATCGGCGGCATACAGCACCTGCACCACGCCCTCGGCGGCGAGCTGCTCCAGGCCCTTGGCGAACTGCTTGTAGCGTGCTACATCCCGATTATGCAGCAGCGCGAAGCGCTCGGGTGGGAAGCGCGGGATCGTGGCGAAGTGAACCAGCTCGCCCATGCATAGTGTATCGCCGATCTGGAGCAGGCCCGGATTGGACAGGCCCACAACATCGCCTGGATAGGCTTCGTCAACCGTTTCCCGCTCGCGGGCGAAGAGCCGGTGGGGCCGGTTCATGCGAATGGTCCGACCTAGCCGGGGATGCTGCACCAGCATGTCTTTTTCGAAGCGCCCGGAACAGACGCGCAGGAACGCCATCTGATCGCGGTGGCGCGGGTCCATGTTGGCCTGGAGCTTGAAGACAAAGCCGCTGAAGGCTTCGTCGGTCGGCTGGACGGGACCCTGGGCACTGAGGCGCGGGCCGGGGGCTGGTGCCAGCTCGAGCAAGGCGGCCAGAAACGGCTCGACGCCAAAGTTGTTGAGCGCGCTGCCAAAGAACACAGGCGTGACGTTGCCGGCCAGAAACTGGGCCTGGTCAAAGGTCGCTCCGGCGCCCGCCAGCAGATCAACCTCATCCCGCAGCTGCTCGTACGCCGCGTCGCCGAGCAGCGCGGCCAGGGCGGGATCGTCGATTGCGCCAACCTGTACCGGCGCGCGGAACTGGCCGTGATTGGTTCGTTGGAAGCGCAAAACGGTGTTGCTGCGCAGGTCGAAGACGCCTTGAAAGTCCGCGCCAGAGCCGATCGGCCAGTTCATGGGCGCCGCGCTGATACTGAGCACCCGCTCGATCTCATCCAACAGGTCGAGCGGATCACGGCCGGGATGATCCAGCTTGTTGATAAAAGTCAGGATCGGAATATTACGCAGGCGGCACACTTCAAAGAGCTTTTTGGTCTGGGGCTCGATGCCCTTGGCGCTGTCGAGCACCATGATCGCGCTGTCGACCGCCATCAGGGTGCGATAGGTATCCTCGCTGAAATCCTGGTGGCCGGGCGTATCCAGCAGATTCAGCCGATAGCCCTGGTAGTCGAGCTGCAACACCGTCGAGGTGATCGAGATGCCGCGCTCCTGCTCAAGCGCCATCCAATCTGAGGTGGCATGCCGCTGGTGCTTACGGGCGCGGACGGAGCCGGCCAGATCAACGGCGCCCGTGTAAAGCAAAAACTTTTCAGTCAGGGTGGTCTTGCCCGCGTCGGGATGGGAAATAATCGCAAAGGTGCGCCGTCGCTGCACCTCGTGATGGAGGGTGGTGGACGTCGCGCGATCAGGTGCAATGGTCATGGATACTGCTTTGCTTCCTCGTCTACTGCCGCAAGCGATGCGCTTGCATTCGTATGTAAGTGTACCGAATTTGCGGCCGATTCGGCGGGCTAAGCAGGGGTAGGCCCAGAATTGCGGTGCGGCTGGTCAGGGTGGAGGCGGAATTGGTGACGCTTGGGTAGCGTACCAACCACATGGTGAGGTCGCGGAGGTGGTCAAACCAGGGAGTCAAGGATGCTCCTGTGTTGGTAGCCCGGCTAGTAAGCAGACCCAGGCCAGCATGATGAGTGTATTTTGTGCATTGGGGTCGATGTAAGAACGCTCAGGCGGAAAGCCCACTGGGCAAGGGGCGGGCTACCCCAGGCCATGCCCGCCTGCGTCGGTTATCGAGAACGGCGAGCAAGGATGTTGTTACGAGCAATGGGTATTGGCTCATCGTTCGCGGTTCACACGGGGAAGATGGGAGACTAGCTCTCGCTCTCGTTCGGATGGTCCTGCTGGTGGCGCAAAAAGAGCATAAACTGCCTGACCTGCTTCTGGGACTCGGGCGACAGGGCATCGTACAGGCCAAGAAAGGCATTCCGGTCGCGGTTGGCGGTTGTAAACGTACGCGGGTCGGGCTGGGCTGCTTCGGTGATCAGCTCGAAGGCGGTGGTGCGAAAGACTTTGGCCAAGCCTTCCAGCTCACCAATGCGGGGGCTGGTCTGGGCCGACTCAATGCTGCCGATGTACGAGCCGCTCACGCCGATCCGCGCCCCCAGATCCGCCTGGGTCATGCGGTCCCGTTGCCGCTTTTGCTTCACGATCTCGCCGATACGTTCGTTGAGGGTAGGCATAGGCTCGCTCCGCTTTGATAGCTGCTTTGGCTCCGTGTTGGGCCGTTCGGTTGTAGCCCACACATGCGTTGCGCCACTATAACGGCGGCGTCAAATACAGGGGCAAGCACAGGAGGGAGCTGGCGATGGTCCCGCTGCTCCCCGGACGACCGTTAAAACTGCAGCTCCACCATCTGGTGGCCGGCGACAACGGGCACCGTAAAGTCGATGCGTCCGGCCTGCTCGCTAAACGGCAGTGTCTCGCCCTGTGGCACACAGGCAACCTGCCTTACCGGCCGCGGCGTACGGAGCGAGATTGGCAGATCGTAGAGCGGAATCAGATCTTCGATGATGTCGATCTCCTGGGCGCGACGCTGGGGAATGTAGTGCAACAGATGCAAGATCTGGCGGTTGGCTGCCGCCTGCTCGTTCAGCGTAGCAACCAGCGTGGAGGGCCCGCCATGGCGGAGAAGCGGCTCCGGCAGCAGCAGCTCGAGCGCGTTCAACAGCAGGGTTTTGCACCAGCGCGGCGCGTTGGTGTGGTATTGGGTAAAAATCGGGTGGGCAAAGTAGATGGCGCGGCCCCGGCGCACAATGCCTGGATAAGCCACGTTGCCGGCCGAGGGCGTGTGCCGATGCGAGCAGAAGTGCTGCCATGTACGGTTGAAGAAGGGCGCAACCACCTCCACCAGCACCTCGCTGCCCGGGGTCGCCGCAACTTCCAGCCCTTGAAGATACATCACATGCTCGGTTGGGGGTAGGCCTTTGCCAAGCGGGCCGCGCGGCACAAGAAAGTCGGGGCTGTAGGACGCGCGGTCCGTTAGCGTTACGCCGAGCAGCGGGAGTGCAAAATCCGCTCCGTCGGGCGTAAGGCCGGACTCGTAGGAGGCGATCAGGCTGCCGCCGTGGGCAACAAAGGCATGGAGCTTGGCCGCCAGGGCGGTATCGACCGGAATGTTATCCGGCAACAGCAGCACCTGGTAGCGGCTGAGATCGGTCTGTGAGTCCACGACATCGAACTGGTGACCGCCCTCCTCCAGCATCCGCGTCGCGCCGATCAGCGGTGCCGGGAGGCGATCTTCCCCGACGCCGACAAACTCTTCCGGGGTAAAAAGGGCGATCTCGGCGACTGGCTTGGCGCCCCGGCACCAAGGCTCTTTTTGGGCAACCTCGGCATACACGGCCCCGATCAGGTCGTAAACCGGCTGGGACAATCGGCCGTGCGGCTCGAGCTGATCGCCAATCGAACACTTGGCGCCCAGCGACAGCATCCTGAAGCATTCGTAGCGCAGCGCTTCGGGGTTTTTGAAGGAGTGGAAGTCGCCCCACGACGTATGAAACTTGCCGGTCATGCCTAGACAATCGCGGCCAAGCGTGCGGGCGTAGCGCGCCGTCATGGGAAAATGCAGGTAGCCCCAGCCGCCGCTCGGCAGGCTTTCGATCTCGAAGTGGGTGTAGGCGTCCACAACCGGCCGGTGCTGTGTGCCAATGTGCCCGCTGTTGTAGAAGATGCTTGCATTTGGACTGTAGCTGTGTACGAAGCGGGTCATATCACGCACAAAATCGTTGATGACCTCGACGCCATAGACACGTCGCGCCGCAGCGTCAGCCGGATCGCGGCCAGTTTGCTGCATACCCGTCAAACAGGCGCGGCACGAACAATCCATCGGCGCGACGATGTCGAAAAAAATGCCATCCGTCGGCAGTGTTTCGAGCACCTCCGCCGTATGCGCCTTCAAAAAGTCGCGGTAGGGCGTGTTCACGCACAGGCGGCGATAAAAGCCTGCCTCGTAGGGTGGCGTGCCTTCGAGGCAGCCATCCGGAGTGACAACCCGCCACTCCGGATGCTGCGCGGCAGTGTAATGATCCCACTGCACCGTGATATAGATCGGCACACGAATATTGCGCGCATGACAGGCCGCGATCTGCTCGGCCAGGAGGTTGCGCTGGAGGTGCGGGTGGCGGCGCTCCGGAAAGGCCTCGGTATCGAAGTAGATCCAGCCATGGTGGCAGCGCGCGAAGCAGGTGACCGAGTCCACATGGGCGCGTGCAAGCGTCGCGGCGAAAGCTTCCGGGTCGAACCCGGCGCCAATCTTGCCGATCGCTTCACTGGTATGGAAGTCGAGATGAATCTGGCGAAAGCGCAGATCGACGCCGTGCATGATGTTTTCCTTGTATGTGCGTGGGATGCCCGCTTATGCCAACGACCGCTGCGGACACGCCATTAGCTCATGGCTGCCAGCACGACTTCCCGCGCTTCGGTCGCCGATGCATAACACGCATCGATCACCCGCGTGCGCAGCAGCCCTTCTTGCCCGACATGCGCCGACCAATCACCGCTGCGGACGACCTCGATAAAATGCCGCACCACGGCCAAGTGCCCTTCGCCACGCGTCACCAGCGGCCGCACCTCGGCGGGCACCTCGGCAATATCGGTAAAGATGCGCAGCGTGTCTTCCCAGTTGTAGTTCTTGACCTTGATCTCGGCGCCGCCATCGGAGCCATACAACGTGACGCCGAAATCGTCCCCGGCGCTGCTGTGGGTGGCCCAGCTGGCTTCCAGCAGCAAGGTGCCGCCGCCGCGCAGCCGGATAAAGGCGCTGGCCATATCTTCGACCTCATAGGCGGAGCTGACCTGCATCTTGTTGTCGTCGACGCGGCCACCGCGACCCTTGGGCCCCAGCTCAGCGTAGGTGGCGGCATTGACCGACAGCACGTCGGGCTCGTCCAGCAGGTAGAGCGCCATATCCAGCACATGCACGCCCAGGTCGATCAACGGCCCGCCCCCGGCCATGTTTTTGCTGGTGAACCAGCTACCCATGCCGGGAATGCCCCGACGGCGCATCCAGCTGGCTTTGGCATGGTAGACCCGGCCGAGGCTGCCCGCGTCGATGTAGCGCCTGAGCGTTTGCACATCCCCGCGCTGCCGATGGTTGAAGGCCGTCATCAGCACCCGGCCTGCCTTGGTCGCGGCGTCCACCATCTTTTGCGCCTCGGCGCTGGAGCGGGCCAGCGGCTTTTCACACAGCACGTGCCGGCCGCGTTGGAGCGCGGCCACCGCGATCGGCTCATGGAGAAAGTTCGGCGTACACACGCTCACAATATCCAGGTCGTCGAGCGCAACCAATTCTTCCCAGCTGCGAAGCGCATTTGGGATGCCAAGCTCAGCAGTTAACTGGTTCAGCCGCTCCTCTTCCAGGCCGGCCATCGCTACGACTTCGACGCCCGGCAGCTTTTGATACGCTTTGGCATGGGTCTCGCCCGCGAAGCCGAGGCCGACCACCCCGACCCGCAAAGGCGCTGCGGTTCTGTTCATGCGTCTACCCTTCTGCAATAATTGCTTGCCTTGGGAACAAGCGCCGTGTGTGCTGGCTTAAGAGATGTTCTACGCTATTTGCCGTGGCGAGTGCCACGGTTTGCGAGGATGATTCCGCTCTGGCCGCCGAGCGCCGACGTACGCAGCGGACGGGTTGGATGCAGACTACCCTGTTCATGACCGCTGCTTGCGCTCAAGGGCCAGCGATCGAAAATAATCCGGATGGCTAAGGGTGTACCCGCGCTGCGCGCACAGCGGAATGACGCCGAGCGGCGTGTTGATGACGCTGCTGACCGGCTCGTCGTTGACCGCCGGCTGATTGTTCGTGGTCTTGCCCAGCACGATCAGCGTACCGTCAACCGTTACGGCCTCAATCGTCGCCGTCTGTTCCGTTCGGCTAGCCGACATGCAGCCGGCTTTCGATCGTCTCGACGCCCGCCACCGTACTCACCGTATCCAGCACACGCTGCTTAAAATCATCGTTCGGCAGCGTCCCCTCCAAAATCACGACGCCATTCACGACCGTGACCCCGATCTCGGTACAATCGACTGGACCAAGCTGCATCAAACGGTCGCACACATCCTCGCGCATCCGCTCGTCGACGCCGTTGTCGCCTTCGCCTACGCGCCCCATGACGCGCCCGGCGGTCCATTGGTCGTGACCTTCGCCGTAGTTGCGGTAATTCAGATCGCTTGATCGGTCGGCCATATGGTCGCTCCTCTGCTGGTTCCCTTGCTTGGGAGGCCAGCGCAGCAGGAACAATGCCGTGCCTCCTGCTTTTGCGTAACCTGAGATGATCAAAGGCGTCCGCCCGATCGAACCTGTAGGCGCAGTTTATGCATGAGGCCAAATGTTAAAACATAAATGCGCTTATATCGCACGCACATGGGATGGGGGGAATGCAACTACATTTTCAACAATACGGCGCCGGCCAACCACTGGTTATTTTGCATGGCTTGTTCGGCTCGCTCACCAACTGGAACAGCATCAGCAAAACGTTTGGGGCACACTATCGGGTTATCGCCGTGGATCAGCGCAACCATGGCAATTCGCCGCACAGCGCTGACCTGCGGTACACGGCCCTCGCCGCCGACCTCCAAGAGCTTTTCGTGGCGCAGGAGCTGCACTCGGCCCATGTGCTGGGCCACTCAATGGGCGGCAAAACTGCCATGCAGTTTGCCCTGTCCTATCCCGAGCTTGTGGATCGGCTGGTGGTGGTCGATATTGCGCCGCGGGCCTACGCGCCGCAGCATGACGATATTTTTGAGGCCCTGGGTGGGCTTGACCTCCGCCGCTACAGCAACCGGTCGGAGCTCGACCAGGCGCTAGCCCAGCAGCTGCCGGACCGTGCTGTGCGTCAATTTCTGCTGACCAACGTCGAGCGGGACGACGCGGGCGGCTTTCGCTGGAAGATTAATCTTGCCGCACTGCGCGAGCATTACGCGGAGATCATCGCCGGCATCGAGGCCGACCAACCCTTTACGAAGCCGGCGCTGTTTGTGCGCGGCGCCCACTCAGATTACATCCAGGCCGCCGACGAGCCGGCCATCCGCACGCTGTTTCCCCGTGCAGCGATCACCACCGTTGCGGGCGCCGGCCATTGGGTCCATGCCGAAGCGCCAGCGGAGTTTGCGCGCGTTGTGCTGGACTTCGTGGGCGCGCCTGAACGTTGATTAAGGCCCGCGGTTGGATAGCAATCAGAAATTCATCGGCGGGTGTTGTCGATGGAAGTCGGTAGCGGACTGATACGCTTCCGCCACGGCCAGCAGGCTGGCTTCGCCATACAAACGCCCGGTAAAGGTGATGCTGGTGGGCTCGCCGGTGTTGCCAAATCCGTTGGGCACCACCACCGCGGGATGGCCTGTCAGATTAGTGAGCAGCAGGTTATTGCCGCCCAAGGATGGCGCTACATACACGTCGATGGAAGCCATCAGCCCGGCCATGGCCTGCATCACCAGCGTCCGCACCCGATTGGCCTGAATATATTCGACGGCCGGTATCAGCCGCGCTTGCCGCAGCACGTTGGGCCACGCATTCTGCTCCTGTCGCACCAGCAGCTCATCCTGATCGCTGCGAGTCAGCTCATCAAACGCCGCGGCCGCCTCGACACTCAGGATCAGCGTCAGCGCATCGAGCGGATAGGGGGGGAGCTGCACCGGAATCAGCTCCCCCCCCAGTGATCGCAGGACCTCAAGCGCTTGGGCATCGTTGGCCTGGCCCGCATACTCTTCGGCAAAAGCGTCCGCAAGGTAGCCGATCCGTAGTCCATCCAGCCCCGCGCCTGGCTGCCACTGGAACGGCTGATCGGCCACGGTCAGATCAAGGCCATCGGGACCGTAGATCGCCGCAAAGACCAATGCGCAGTCGGCGACCGAGCGACACATCGGTCCGATTTTGTCCATGCTCCAGCTCAGGGCCATCGCGCCGTGGCGGCTAACCCGGCCAAAGGTGGGCCGCAGCCCGGTGATGCCGCAGCGCGTGGACGGCGACACGATCGAGCCCCACGTTTCAGTGCCGATCGAGAAGCCGACCAGCCCCGCCGCCGTAGCCGCGCCTGGCCCGGCTGACGAGCCGCTCGACCCGTTGTCCAGATTCCAGGGGCTTTTGGTCACGCCGTCGAACCAGATATCGCCCCAGGCCAGCTCGCCCAGGGAGAGTTTAGCCACCAGCACCGCACCGGCATCCGCGAGGCGGCGGACCACGGTTGCATCCTGGTCGATCACCTGATCCCGAAATGGCGCGGCGCCCCAGGTCGTGCGGATGCCACGGGTGGCCAGCAGATCCTTGGCGCCCCATGGAATGCCGTGCAGGGGCCCACGGTAGTTGCCGGTGGCTAGCTCGGCGTCAGCCCGCCGAGCTTGCTCCAGGGCCAGCTCCTCGGTCAGCGTGACCACACAGCGCAGGTGGGGATCGTAGCGTTTGAGCCGCCGCAGATACATCTCCGTTAAGGCGACCGAGCTGACCTGCCGTGACTTGATCAGCCGTGCCAGGTGCGTAACCGGCGCGAATGCGAGCTCCTCAAGCTCGGCGGGCGCGCGTGGCTCGGCGCTATCTTCCTGTGCTCTTCCTGCTGGTGTACCGGCAATTGGCAGCGCCGCGACCAGCGGATCGAAGCGGAGGGCGGGCGCGACATGATTTGGCAGCGTTACCGTTCGCAGCGCTGCATAGTTCGACCGAAACGTGTCCAAGCCTTCACGCATCAGCGCTTGTTCGGATTCGGTAAAACGTAGTCCCGCGAGCTCGGCTGCAGCCAGGATCTGGTCATGGGTAATTGACGGTGGTTGATCGGCCATGTATAGCTATGCTCCTCATGCTCAAGCGAATCGTGGTTGCCGCGTTGGTGCTTTATAGCTTGCTGTGCGGAACAAGCGATGATACTCATGAATTTGCGCCACGTTTGCCCAAACCGGGCCCGGCGCCAGGTGCAGCAACCTTGTTTGCCGGCATTTCACCTGCATTTTTGCTGCTTATCGCGTTACTGGCACTGCTCAAGTGACGCTCTGACGGCCATGAGCAGCGCATCGAGGTCGAACGGTTTTCCAATAATTTCCAGACTCCCTGTTTCCCCAACGAGCGCATCAAGCGCGTTCTTGTTGGTGGTTACGACAATAAACTGGCAAGAAAGCAGTCCCGAAAGCTCCTGTACGTGCCTGAAAAATTGCCAATTCTCT
>JADDQF010000130.1:126293-136689 GCA_016781505.1 bacterium | reverse complement strand
CAGCTCGTATAACCTTTCGAGCTCAGCAGCAACATCTGCGCCTCCAGCAACGGCTTTGCGCCGAACTGCGGCCAGCCCCATTTGCAGCCCGATATAGGGCTGGATCACGCTGTCATGGAGGTCTCGCGCAATCCGTTGGCGCTCTTCCTCGGCAGCATGGGACGCGAGCCGATCTACCAGCCGGATGTTGTCGATGACCGGCCTGACATGCTCAAAGACCTGCAACAGCAGATCGACGTCTGACTCGTCGAACCGCTGGCTGCTGGTGGTCACGTACAGCCGGCCCACCGCCTCATGCTGATACTGCAACGGCACGGTGATCAACGCCTTGGCGTCTAAGGTGGCCGCCAGGGCGGCAGCTCGTGTCTCACCTTCGGTGGAACGTGTTCCGGTGAGCATATGTATCGTAAGATAACGTGGCCCAAGGCCCAACCACCGCCCGCGTTGGTTGTAGATGACGGCCTGGTTAGCCGGTACTGCGAGCAGCTGCTGGGCAAGATGCGCCGGGAGTGGGCTTGGTTTCATGCCTGCTTCGGGATCACGGCGATCCACGCGTCGTAAATGGTACTCGTTGCGTCCTGCATCGTGCGTAACGGCGAGGGCAACATCGCCATCATAAAAAGCGCGTAGCCGCTCCAACAAGGTGCCAATCGTGCGATCAACGCCGAAGCGCGGATTCGACAGCGTGGTCACCTCCTTCAGCAGCGCCAGCCGCCGCTTCAGGTTCAGCTCATGGCCGCCCCAGTAGGCCATCATGTAGCCGAGTACCAGCAGGTAAATTGGCCGGACCAGCGCCCGGTTTAGCTCAAAATGAGTGCTTCGCGGCGCTGTGAGCAGCCCAACCGAGGTAAACAAGATCACTGAGAGAAGCGTCACGCGCAGTCCTGAGATAAAGCCCCAGCGGAACGACGCGACCAGAATCGCGAAAAAGAAACCGAAGAAGAAGATGCTGCTCGTGCCGTTGCTCAGGGAGATCAGCAGCACGTACCACGCGACATCGACCCAATGCACCCACCTATAGATGGTTTCAAGCAGATAACTGCTCGCGTGTAAGGCAAGTGCGTACAGCAAGGCGCTGTAGGCCGTGTAACACGCGAGCAGCAGATGGGTGACGGCGACGAACCGACTAGGCTCCGCCGGATCGATGTAGATGATCAGCAGGCCCGACGCAGCCAACACAAGGCGCATGGCCGCAATGATGTGGTTGTCGATGGTGCCGGTCGCGCTTTGGGGGGCAGCCTTATGCATGGGTTTGTTCTTTCTCTACGTTCCCTGCATTGAGAATGTGCCGGGCTTCATGCAAGTGCTAACGCGCTCGGAGCCGCCAGACGGTGAATAACCGGCAGCTCATGAGTATTAACGGAGGAAAGCTACCATAGGATGCGGCAATACCACCAAAAAGCTCACCCTTTATTACTACAGCCTGCCGTAGCAGCGTGACGCGTGCGGCAATATGCTGGGGCCGCAACACGACCTCGTCGATCTGCCGACGAGATCGTTCCATTGCCTGGTGCAACACTGGCTGGCCCAGGTGCCGCCTGCGGGCTGCTCCGTTCGCTGCCGTCCGTCAAACATTGTCGCCGCTGCCCACGAGCCGGAGTGGAGGTCAATTGGCGGTTTAGTAGGTAAACGGCAGCTCAACCACCTGGGCGGTCACGCCCGCTCCCGCCTCGACCGCTGTGCCAGGCACTGCCATAGCTGTACGCACATAGCCTAAGCCGATTGGCCCAAAGCGGGGCGAAATGGCGGTGCTGGTAAGGTCACCAACTGCCTTGTTTTCGTGCATCAGCTTGCCGCCTGGCTCCACCGCGCGTTCCAGCCGCAGCCCTATCAGCCGTTTGGCCAACCGATTCCGGCTTTCCATTCGCGCGATAATCTCCTGGCCCACATAACAGCCTTTGGTAAAGCTGACGGCATCCGCCAGGCCAGTCTCAAGCGGAATGTACTCGGTGGAGTGCTCCCGCCGCGGAGCGCCGTAGCCGTGCTCAATACGGAGCACCTCAAAGGTTGGGGGATCAAGCAGCGGCACTGTGGCAAAAGCGCCCTCGACGCTTTCCCTTGCTTCGTTTTGAGCGAACACGACAAAGCCAGAGCCGCCTAACGGCAGTGTTCGCGCAATCCAAACCTGGGCGTTGCCGATAGTTGCGGCCTGAATATGATGTACCGGCCAGGATTGAACATCAAGTGAGGTTAGCTCGTTAATCAGCGCCGGAACCTCCTTGCCGTAAAGTTGCAGTTGCAGTGTGCCACTCGATACGTCTTCAACAGTTACCTTGTCGTTGAAAAAGATTTTCCCTTGCAAAAAGCGCCCTAGCTGACCACTACTACCAGGTTGGGTAACGACCAGTAGATGTTCGGGCAGCGCATAGACGGTAAGCACGTCCAAGATGCGTGCATGATGATTAACCAGCACGGTGCGGGTGCCCTCACCTGGCTTGAGCCTGACAACATCATTCGTGGTGAGCCGCTGGAGCAAGGCAGCACGGTCCAGCCCAGCTAAACGAACCCGCCCACTGCTGCTGTCGTCCACGCGCACCACGGCTTCCAGGGCAGCGTGATATATATGGGGATTGGCAGTTGGTATCTGCGGAATGCTTTGGGTCATGCGTAGTCCTCCTGCTCGGTATTATAGCAACTGCAATCCCCTGCTGGTGCGCAGGGCCTCCATGCCGCTCGCCAAATGGACCACACAACGGATGGCCGATAATGTGGATTGAGCATGGTACAATCCAGCCGCCTTGCCAATGCGTTTTTGCCAAAGTTTAGGAGAAGCACTGTCCATGCGTCCATGTGCGTTCTTGCTCGGCGGCAGCCTGGTTGCTGCCTTGGTCGTTGGCTGCGGCCGGCCTGCAATGCCCGAGCAAACGATTGCCGAGGCCAGCATCACGGCTACATCCATTCCGCCTACCGCTACCAATGTTCCACCGACGGCCACCAGCGCGCTAACCCGGATCCCACCGACAGCGACCGTTGAACCAACCAGCGTGCCCACACCTGTGCCAACCGTGGCGCCCACCGTGGCCCCGGAAGTTGTGGCAAACGATGTCAACGATCAGCCGCAGCTGGCCGAAGGGCAGGCGCCCAGCGTCCATGCTCAACCCGTTGCGGCGGTCGAGCCCGCTCAACCCGTACAGCTGTCCATTCCCGCGATCAAGCTCAGCTACAAGCCGGTCTCGGTCGGTCTGGATAAAAATCGCGTGCCGGTCGTGCCCAAGCATGATGTTGGCTGGTATAACCTGAGCGCTATGCCGGGTCAGGGCGAGAATATTGTGTTTTGGGGTCATGTGCTGCGCTTCATCGCCACGCCCGATATCCCGGCCCCGTTTGCCCGGGTCAAGGAGCTCAAGGCGGGCGATGCGATCGTCCTGACCACGGCCAAAGGGCAGGAAGTGCACTACAAAGTAACCCAAGCAGTCCAGGTCACTCCCGATCAAGTGAAGTATATTCTGCCAACCGGCAAGGAGCAGGTCACGCTTGTTTCGTGCATCGGTGACAATGTAGTCGCTGGGGGCGAGCTGACCAAGAAGTTTCGCCTGGTTACGATTGCCGAACGGATCAACTAGCCGGCAGATTAACGGATAGCAGAACGGGGTGCACAAGCGTGCGCCCCGTTCGCGTTTTTGCACTTAATGCGGTATGCCTTGGTGGGCGAGAGCGTGCTATACCCCCATCAGTGCGCCGACCACGGCGAGCACAAACGGGAGCGCGAGGAGTGCGGTTGTTTGCAGCACCGATAAATGCTGCTGAAAGCGTAGGACCAGCACCACAAGCACAAGCGTCAGGCCAAAGATCGTCCAGGCAAACCACTCGGCATACACGTCGAGAATGCCCGCCATGACGGTGTTGAAGGCCACGGTCAGGACGACGGCCATTAAGGCGCCAAAGGTGCGTGATCGTGTTTGCGCGTTCATGCTCTGTTCTTTCGCCCTAAGGCAGCGCTAGGCTTGATACGATGGCTCCAGCCGATTCGGGATGCGCTCCACCTCATCCAGCGGCAGCGCTTGCTGGTCGCCGTCGATATAGGTCTGCGCCGAAGCGGTGATAAAGCCGGTAAAGAGCGGATGCGGCTTGTTCGGGCGCGACTTAAACTCCGGATGGAACTGGGACGCAATAAACCAGGGATGGTCGCGCAGCTCGACGATTTCGACCAGCCGTCCATCCGGCGAATGTCCCGACACAACAAAGCCGGCTTGCTCCAGCTGCTTGCGATATTTGTTGTTGAACTCGAAGCGGTGGCGATGGCGCTCAAGCACGATCTCCCGGCCATACGCTGCCGCTGCCTTGGTGCCCGGCTCGAGCACGCACGGGTAGATGCCGAGCCGCATCGTTCCGCCCTTGTCGGTAATATCCAGCTGGTCGGGCATGAAATCGATCACCGGCACCGAGGTGTGGGGATCGAACTCGGTCGAGTTGGCGGGCTCGCCACCGGGTAAGCAGCGCGCCAGATAGATGCACGCACACTGCATGCCCAGGCAGAGGCCAAGATAGGGCACGTTGCGCTCCCGCGCATAGCGCGCCGCCACAACCTTGCCCTCCACACCGCGGTAGCCAAAACCACCTGGCACGACGATGCCTTGCACATCGCCGAGGAGCTTGTGCGGATCTTCGTGCTCCAGCTCTTCGGAGGAGACGTACTTGATGTCGACGTCCATGCCCTGCGCAATCGCGGCGTGCCGCAGCGACTCGGCCACGGAGATATACGCGTCCTTGAGCTGCACATATTTGCCGACAAGGGCAATCGGCATGGCGCGCTTGGGCTGCTTGATGGCTGTGACGAGGTTGCGCCACTCGGCTAGCTGCGGCTCCTGCGCTTGCAGGCCAAGCTCGCGCACAACATACGCGTCCAGCCCCGACTCATGCAACACGAGTGGAACCTCGTAAATAGTTTCAACGGTGGGCAGCGGCACCACCGCTTCCAAATCGACATCGCCAAACAGCGCAATTTTCTCGCGGACATCGTCGGGCACTGCGTGGTCGGAGCGGCAGATCAGCGCATCGGGTGTGATCCCAACGCGGCGCAGCTCCATGACCGAGTGCTGGGTGGGCTTGGTTTTGAGCTCGCCCGTCGCGCCGACATGGGGCAGCAAGGTCACATGAATATAAAATACATTGTCACGGCCGGCATCTTTGCGCATCTGGCGGATAGCTTCCAGAAATGGCAGGCTTTCGATATCGCCGACCGTACCGCCGATTTCGACGATCACCACGTCGGCGCCCGTTGCCTTGGCCACCGCCGCAATCCGTGATTTGATCTCGTTGGTGATATGCGGAACCACTTGAATGGTGCCGCCCAGGTAGTCGCCGCGCCGTTCTTTCTGAATAACCGAGCTGTAGATCTGCCCGGTTGTGACGTTGTTGAGCTTGGATAAGTTTTCGTCGATAAAGCGCTCGTAGTGGCCAAGGTCAAGGTCCGTCTCGGCGCCATCTTCGGTCACAAAGACCTCGCCATGCTGGTACGGCGACATTGTGCCGGGATCGACGTTGATATACGGGTCCAGCTTTTGAATCGATACGGACAGGCCGCGCGCCTTGAGCAAACGGCCCAGTGAAGCAACTGAAATACCTTTCCCAACGCTGGAAACAACGCCGCCGGTTACAAAAATGTACTTGGTCATTTTTTACCTGTCCTCACTTCGAGACGATGTGGCCCAAATCGAAAGGGGAAGGTCGCTGAACCTTCCCCTAGGCTGGGTACTTCGCAAGCGGCGTTGCGCCAATCAATTGTCTGCACCCGCTCGGTTGGCATACGCCGTTCCTCCACGGGCTTTAATTATAACACACCGCTTCGGACGCTACATGACCATTGGATGTCAAGCGCTGATGGTAACCGGCCGCATGATCATGACCCGCATTTCTTCACCCTCTGCCGGCAGCGAGGTTGGCGAGACCGAGAGCTTTTCCTGCGCCTCCCATTCCTTAAGGCCCAGCTCATGGGCGAGTTTTTCCAGCTGCTCGGATGTCTCATACAACGGAATCACAGCCCGCGGCTCGATGCTGGCAATAATTTCGGCCAGCTTGGCTGGCGTGAGCTGGCTCTGCGCCGGAACAAACAACACATCCACCGTGCCGACCTCTTCAAGCTGTCGGGTGGTCAGCTCATGGCCCAGCTCGCCCAAGTGGCAAAAGGTCATGTCATCCAGCCGGAGAACGTAGATCGTGTTATAGCCCTGCTGCGCGCCTTTTTCGTCGTCACGGTAGGTGCGCACGCCGTTGATCATGATGCCCCCAACTTCGTACTCGCCGGGCCCGTCGATCACAAAGACGCGGTCCTTGACCGGCTTGACGACGCTGCTGTTGAGGCGCTCCCTGTCGTTGCTGCTGAGCGTCACAATCTGCGCGCTGGGCTTGCCCGGGTCGAAGCCGTTGGCTTTGGGAAACGGATCGGTGACGACGATGCCTTCCTTGCCGCGTACACGAATGCACGCGCGGCCAAGAAATTGTATATCTGGCATTTAAGTTTACTCCTCGTTGTGTATTCAGTTGGTTATGATACCGCGCTCGCTGAGTCAGCGCTGTCGTCGATTGCTTTGGCCGCAGCATCCGAGTCTGCCGCTGCCTGCCGCATTCGCTCCGTCCCATACCCAACCAGCAGATGCTGCTCGTTAAAGCTGAGTGTCCGGTCGTCGATCAGCTCAAGCGGTATGCCATGGGCGGCTAACCGTTCGCTCAGCACGGTGCCGTCAATCGGCTCCTGGCCCGTCGGGGTGTATTCTTCATGGAGCACGCCGTCGGCGAAGAAGCGATACGCATAGGTGTCGGTGGCGTCGCTGAAGACGGCATACATGGTCGGCTGCTCCAAGCCCACTGCGATCGCCTCCACCAGCTGCCACTCGTCGTCGGCCGTGAGCGACGAAAAGCAGGCCGTCCAATCACCTTTGGGCTCAGACAGCACAAAGGCGGTCGGCCCGCCTTCCTCGGTCAGCAGCGGCGTGAAATCTTCGGCAAGCTCACGAGTTGCCAGACGCATAAGCCCCTGGGTCACCATGATTGCGTCCAGTGTAGCAATGATCGCCGCGGGCACGTCCCGGATCAGCATCAGTTTCTCATGTCGTTGCATCAGGGCCTCCATCAATAATCAGGAACTCGCCCAATAACCGCGCAGCAGCCAGGCGCGCCGGCGTTGCGCTCCCCTAGCCCCTGGTTGCGTTCCATAGCTCGTCCAGCACTGGCTTGATGGTATCAAAGCCAAAGCCACGCCGTTGCAAAAAGCTGCCGAATTTGCGGTTAAAGGTCATCCGATCCGGCGCATTGCTGTACTTATGGACGGCTCGCCGGGCAACATCGGCGCAGGCCTCGCGCTCGCTGTCGGGGTCGGTTGTTTCGGCAACGACCTGCTCGGCAACCTCGCGGTTAACGCCTTTGGCGCGCAGCTCCTGGCGCAGCCCCTGCGCTCCGCGCGGGCTTAAGTTCTGGCGATTGGCAACCCACAGCTTGGCAAATTGAGCATCGTCCAGCAGCTCCAGATCGCGCAGCCGTGTAATCACCCGGTCGATCTGGTCGGGCAGAAACTCTTTGCGCCGTAACCGATCCCGCAGCTCGCGTTCCGTACGCGGCCGAACTTCAAGCAGGCGCAGCGCTGCATTCCAAGCCTTCGAGCCCCGCTCGGCCTGCTCCAAACGGTCCCAGTCGTTCTGGGTCAGAACCTGGCCTTTGTGCAAGCGCTCGTCTTGCATGACATAAACGCTGACGCCAATGGCAAACTGCCCGTCAATAAACACGTTGACGCGCTCTTGATCGCCGGCTTGGAGCGTTAGCGCCGTGATGGTTCCTGGCGGCATAATCGTTCCTCAAACACGATAGGGCGCAGGCCGGCCCCCAAGGGGTACGCGCTGCGCCCTACCATGATCATGTGTGCTCGGTTGTTTTTAGGCTTCCTGGAAGACGCCGCCCTCGTCGTCGTCGGCCGCGCCCTCGGGCACGGCAACCGCGGGCGCTCCAACCATCTGGGCTCGAATCAGGCTGGCAATCTCATCGGTAAGCGCCGGATTGGCCTTGAGGAAGTTCTTGGCATTTTCCCGACCCTGGCCGATGCGGTCATCGCCGAGGTAGAAGAAGGCGCCGCTCTTGCGCACGATCTCCATGTTGGTGGCGACGTCAAGCACGTTGCCTTCGCGCGAGATGCCTTCGTTCATCATGATGTCGAACTCGGCAACGCGGAACGGCGGCGCAACCTTGTTCTTGACGACCTTGACCTTGGCGCGTGAGCCGACAACATCGGTGCCGTTCTTGATCGACTCACTGCGGCGAATGTCGAGGCGGACCGAGGCATAAAACTTCAGCGCTTGGCCACCGGTCGTCGTTTCGGGATTGCCAAACATCACGCCGATCTTGAGCCGCAGCTGGTTCAAAAAGATCAGCGCGGTGCGCGACTTCGAGACCGCGCCGCCGAGCTTACGCAGCGCCTGGGACATCAGACGTGCTTGGAGGCCGGGCAACGAGTCGCCCATGTCGCCTTCGATTTCGGCGCGTGGCACCAGCGCTGCCACCGAGTCTACGACCACAATATCGACCGCATTGGAGCGGATCAGGGTTTCACAAATTTCCAGCGCCTGCTCGCCGGTATCCGGCTGCGAGACAAGCAGATCTTCGATGTTAACACCGCAGCCAGCGGCATACACCGGGTCGAAGGCGTGCTCGGCGTCGATAAACGCGGCTGTGCCGCCCATCTTCTGCGCCTCGGCGATGATATGCTGGGCCAAGGTTGTCTTGCCTGAGCTTTCGGGACCGTAAATTTCGGTGATGCGGCCACGGGGAATGCCACCAACGCCCAGCGCGAGATCCAGGGAGATCGCGCCAGTTGGAATGATCTCGATCGCAAGACGAGACGTTGCCTCGCCCATCTTCATGATCGAGCCTTTGCCAAACCGTCGATCGATCTGGCTCATCGCCGCCGCCAGTGCCTTTTCCTTCTCGGGATTGATCGGCATGTTGCACTCCTTGTGTACGTACTCGTACTCGCGTAAAATCCTCGTGTTCATGACCACAAGAGGCATGTGGCCGGCGCCGAGTGGCCTCTTCGGGAGGTGGCGCGAAGCAAGTATAGCACGCTTGTTCGCCGTTGGCAAGCCGCAATTTTTGACGCATAAATCCGTCTGCAAAGGCCTAAAGCGCATTTCGGAGCGTTGCTTCCCGCAACGGAATTTGCGGGCTGAACAGGTCCGGAAGTTGCGGAGGGAGCAATCCCTGGTACGGCTATTTTGGCACAACGACGTTTCCAGCGGCAGTGCCAACAGGTGGCTGGGTGCAGCACTGGCGGGTATATCGGTGGATCACGCGATGCGTGCCGGTTGGCGAAAGATTTGGACTACAGCATCAGCGTTTAAATGCCGGAACGTATTCCAAGCACGTTTCGTCCTGTGCTAGAATGCGTCGTACAACGGAATTGTACGTCGATCTAATGGATGACAATATCAAGGAGCTTGTATGGCCGACACCCAAAGCATCCTCCAACTCGGTATTGAAGCGGCGCGGGCAGGCGACAAGGCCGAAGCCCGTGAACTCTTCAGATTGGTAACCCGCGAAGATCCGAACAATGCACAGGGCTGGCTGTGGCTGGCGGGCGTGGCCGAAGATCGTGAAGAAAAACGGGTGGCGCTCGAACGAGTTACCCAGATTGATCCATCCAACGATCTGGCGCGTAAAGGATTAGCCGCGCTGGGAGGTGGTCGAGCCGCAAGCACTCCTGCGCCTGTTCCGCCGCCCACGGGGGGGGCGCCCACACCGGCTCCAGCCAGTCCGCCGGCGGCTGCGGACACAACGAGCGCCGTTGATGCAAACGAGGATTTTGTTCCAGCTCCCCGTAGCCGGCGGGCGAATGTGTATGCGCGACCCGAACCAGTTGGCGCGGATGTGCCCCCCGACTTTAGCGACGACGATTACGACCTGAGCGAGTACCAGAGCCAGCCCCGAACAACTGCGAATAATGTCGGAGACCAGGACCGCGATACGGTGGTGGTGGTCGAAGACGAGGAGCCGCGGCGGCGTGGGATGGGCCTGTTGATACCAGCGCTCGCGGTTCTGCTGTTTCTGGGAATCTTGGGATACTTGCTGATGCGCTTCTTGGGTGGCAATGACACTGCCGCGGATCCAAATGCCAGTGCGCTGGCAGCTAATCCAGATGCTTCGAGTGCGGTCGTTGATGCAAATGCCTCAGGTGCTGCACCAGCCGCTTCCGATGCTGCGACGGGTCTGCTTCCGTCTGCGCCCGCCGATGGAGCTGCCGGTGCGTCTGCGGTCGCTGGAGCCGAGGGTTCCGCTGTTCCGGCCCCGAGCGACGCCGGAGCGACGGCTTCGGTAGCGGCAGAAGGAGGCGCTAGCCCCGCCCCTGACCCGGCGGCTGCGTCACCCGCTCCAGCCGATGTTGCTGCTGCGTCACCCGCTCCAGCCGATGTTGCTG
>JADDQF010000130.1:117759-126109 GCA_016781505.1 bacterium | reverse complement strand
CTGCCGCGTCGCCTGCCCCGGCCGATGTTGCTGCCGCGTCGCCCGCTCCGGCCGATGTTGCTGCCGCGTCGCCTGCCCCAGCCCAGGCTCCTCCAGCGGCTCCGGCGCCAGCGCCGGCTGATGTAGCCACCGCTAATCCCGCGATTGTTGGCAACGACCAAATTCTGCGCGTCGGCGATTTTGAATATGGCTTTAGTGGTCGGACCAACGTTGCAACCGGGAGCTATGGCGGATCGCCGCCGGCACGTGGGCGGTATGTGATTGTGCTGATGACGGTGCGCAATGTCGGTGCGGCGCCGGCTCAGATTCCCGACGGCTTTTTTGTGATCAAGGATGCACAGGGCCGTGTGTCGGACTTTAACCGGGCTGCGTCGGTGGACTACATCAACCGCTTTGGCGGTACAGGACCACGCGGTGCGGGTGACTATGCCGCCCATGCCCAATTGCCGCCGGGCGCGCTACTGGGCAGCATGCCGGTACTGTTTGATGTCGCGACCGATGCAACGGATCTGGTTGTGTTCAGCCGAGACAACCCGGCGCAAGGGTTTCTGGTTCGACAAAGCGCGCGCTAAAGCATCTCGTCGCGGAAGCAGGCAGCGGGACCCTATCCAGCTGCCTGCTTCACCATTTAATACTCACTATCGCTTCCTGCTTGGAGTGGTAGCTCGAAGCCAGCGACCCATGCCGGTCCCCGCCCAATTGCCACTGCGCCAAAAAGATCGTGCTGTTCGATCACGATCTGCTCACGCTTAAAAAGCTCCAGCACTGTCCACAAGGTCACAATCACTTCGTTCCGGGTTAGGGACAAGCTCAGCAAATCTTCAAAGGTTGTCCAAGTTTGGTTTTGCAGCACAGCGCTGATTCTGGTGCGTACGTCGGCGATGGTGATGATTTTGGGCGCCGGCATTGCAACCGGGTCCGGTTCCAGCGGCAGCAGCAGTTGCATCCGGCGCTGCATGGCGGCGACAAGATCCGCAAGGCTTACATCAAGCGGTGGTCGATCGGGGCTGGTATGCACTCCCCGCGGAGGCAGGAGCGCGGCCAGCTTATCGGCTTGCCGTGTGTAGCTTTGATACCCGGCCTGCTCCCAGGCATGGAGCTGTGCCGCCGCCGTTTTGAAGCGCTTGTACTCCACAAGCTGACGTGCCAGTTGGTCGCCCACGTCTTCCTCGTCGCGTGCTGCGAGCTCGGCGGGAGGGCGGGGCAGCAGCGCGCGGGTTTTAATGACCAGCAGCTTGGCGCCAATCACCAAAAATTCGGCGATCGTGTCGGGATGTGGCGCTTCAAGGGCGTTAACCGTAGCCATGTATTGCTCGGCGACCTGCGCCAGTGAAATCGCCGTAATGTCGAGGCGCTGTTGCTCGATCAAGCTGAGCAACAGATCGAGCGGGCCGTTGTAATTGTTGAGCTGAAGGTAGGGCTTGGCATTGTCCGGCGCGGACTGAAGGTTGCTGACCATGGGCCCTAGTGTAGCATATCCGAAGCAACGTCGCCCGCGCTAGGGTTTGCACCCGTTGCCGGCTTCCCTGCTGCGCTGGATGAAGTGCTTTGTGTTATGCTGGTGTGGGAGGTGTGCCTATGTTGGAAACGCTCGATCTCAGCCTCAGTCTTGCCAAAGACGCGTACCGTGATCAGCTTGAGCCCTTGCAGTACGATTTGCACGCGCTGCAAATCCGCGCTTTGGATCAGCGTGTCCCAATCATGATCGTGTACGAGGGTTGGGATGCTGCGGGCAAGGGCGGCAATATCCGGCGGTTAACAGAGCGGCTGGACCCCCGCTTTTACACGGTGTACGCCATCAGCAAGCCCACTGCGGAAGAGCTGGCCCACCACTATTTATGGCGCTTCTGGACAAAAACGCCCTCCCGTGAGCAGCTCGTCATCTTTGATCGCTCGTGGTATGGCCGTGTGTTGGTGGAGCGCGTTGAAGGCTTTGCCACGACCGCGGAATGGCAGCGTGCTTATAACGAAATCAATGAGTTTGAGCGGCTCCTGCACGACGATGGAGCCGTGATCATCAAGTTCTGGCTGCATGTCTCGCCTGACGAGCAGCTGCATCGATTTAATGAGCGCATGGCCGATTCGACAAAACGTTGGAAGATGACAGACGAAGACTGGCGGAACCGCGAAAAATGGCCGCAGTA
Organism: bacterium; assembly: GCA_016781505.1. Taxonomy (GTDB): domain Bacteria; phylum Chloroflexota; class Chloroflexia; order Chloroflexales; family Kallotenuaceae; genus LB3-1. The sequence continues at coordinate 123,965 of JADDQF010000130.1, read as the reverse complement.
CGAGGTGGCGGTTGAAGAAATGCTGCAGCACACGTCTGATCCGATTCCCTGGCATCTGATCGAGGCAAACGATAAACGGTGGGCGCGGATCAAGGTGCTGCGGACGGTGGTGGAAACACTGCGTCAGCGGCTCGGAGCGACTGTTGCGTCGGATGAACTAGCTTCAAAAGCCTAACGAGTGCACCTATGGCAAAGCCGAATCCCAGCCCCATACCTGCCTGCCGCGTCGCCGCGACACCCGAACAGCTGCAACGTGAAGCCGACCGGGCCGTGCTGTATGGCGCGTGTCTGCTGGTGGTGCGACCCGAAACGCGCATCAAGCCCCAGCTTGATGCTGCGGTGCGGGCGCTGGTTCCCAGCGTGCAGGCCTATTACAACGGCTCCGATGCCGACCTGGCAGCTCATGCCGTTGCCTATGCCGATGCCTGCGGCGGGCGAGCTTTTTTGGAGCAGAAAGCAGCCCTCTTTCGGGCGCGGCAGGCCGCTGCTCAAGCCTAATCTCCCGGATAATGGGACCAATGTCAGCGTGACGGCTCCGCCTGCCACCAACCCCGCCGCTCCATAACAGCTGACGGGCGCGCTGCCGTGGGCTTGCCATGTGTTGCGGCTCGTGTTCCTCAAGCAAAACCTCACAAAATCTTGACTCTTGGAGTACACTACACGTTGCACGCACCCTTTCGCTGCCTGCCATGTGGCGGCGGTTGAGTATGCCCACGCTGGCTATTCCCTCACATTGTAGCAATACCACTGGCGAGGAGATTCTATGGATATCCGCTGGCAAGGCGAAATTCATATTGCCGCTTCCTATGACGTTGTCTACGAGTATCTGGCTAATTTTCCGCGGCATGCCGAATGGGCGCAAACAATTGAACGCATGGAGCAGCGGAAGCAGGGCGATGAGTACGGTGTTGGGGCCCAGTACCATACCTGGGAGCGGCAGGGCATGCAATCGAATCGGGCGCCAGGGGAACCGATCACAATGGGTCGGCCCGTCGAAACGCTGGCTGAAGTACGTGAGCTGAGCCCGAGCTATCGCATCGTTTGGCAGGCTCGTACGGTGCAAAAACCATTGATGAGCGCCGAGCTGTCGTTTGATTTGAAGGCGGATGCCGGAGGCGGGACACGCCTGTTGCAGCGCATTTATCTGCATACCTCCAAGCCGTACGATCTCCTGGACAAGCTCCGCCACCGCACCGATCCCGTTATTCTGCGGGCACAGCTGCGGGCACAGTGGGAAGCCGGACTGCGGAATATCAAGGAGATCGTGGAAGGTGACGTTCGGGCGCGGCAGCGGCTGGTCAATTTTCCCGTCGAGGCGGTTGATGTGGAGGTTCGTGAGCGCCATGTATAGGCTGGTAGGGTGAAGCCCGTGCCATACCTCCCATTGCGCACGCGTTCAATGGCGCCAATGAACGAAGGCCAGCGCTCCAGTACTGGGGCGCTGGCCTGATGTTGCAAGCAGCTGAAAAGCGCTGACGAGCTTAGCTAGCTAAAGCCGGCCAAACCTCAAGCTTGGTTTTAACTCGCCGGATGACCTCGTCGGTGAACTCGGTGGTGGTTGCGTGGCCGCCAAGGTCGGCGGTGCGTACGCCGTCGTACACCGCTTCCATGCAGGACTCGGTGATGGCGCGGGCGGCCAGTGTACCCTCCCTGGTTTGCACAAACGTCAGCAGCGATGCGCCGGCCAAAATCATGGCCAGCGGGTTGGCTATGTTTTTGCCAAAGAGCGACGGAGCCGTGCCATGCGGCGCCTCAGCCATCACCACGCAGGGACGGAGCTGGTCGTCAAACGCCATCAGCAGCGACTCAGCGCCCGCGATCGAGCCAAACATCTGCATCACTAAGTCGGAGATGCAGTCTCCGTCGCGGTTAAGGGCAGGAATCACCAGCGGCTCGTCCCCGGCCGTGAGCAGCAGCGCATACGTGGCATCGATCAGCTGCGGCGCGTAGCGCACGTCCGGATAGCGCTCGTGGGCAGCATCCATCTCTTCTTTGAGCATGCCCTCGTAGACCGGGCTCACCGTGTACTTGGGTCCGCCAAAGACCTTGCCGTTGACGCGTCGAGCATACTGAAACGCAAACTCGGAAACCATGCGGCACGTGCGGCGGCTGATCTTTTCGGTACGATACGCCCATTCGTCCAAGCCCTCGCCTTCGCGCCACTCCTGGGCGCCATATGCATCGTCGACGGCCATACGCACCACCGAGATCGGAGCAAAGACGCCGCCAACCGGACGAATGCCTGGTATCCGCCGCCCGGTGCGCAAAATAACAGTGCCATCGATTGCTTTGCGCACGATCGCATTAGGACTGCCGACGTCGCCCTGGGTTTCGGGTGTGATTGTAGCGGCTTTAAGCCCCAGCCCGCTGGCTTGCATGGCCGCTGCCGCCTCGTGCACGACCGCGTTGTTGGTGGCGCGGCGGTTTTCTAGGCTCAGGTCGAACCGCTCCAAGCTAAGCTCGACTTTGGTGACGGCTCCATCCAGCACCCGCAGTGCTTCCTCCAGCAGCTCCTGCCCTGTTTGATCGCCTTCAAGCACCACAACGGTTCTGGTTGACATGTATCGGCTCCTTCCTTGGTGTTGTGATGGTAGGGGTCTGGCGCATTGTAGCATAGGGCATTCCGCAGCCGCAGGTTGCAGGTGGATGATCTGGGATACCTGTTCAGCTATCGCTTGATTCGCCCACCCGTCCTCTGCCATGCTTGGCTACTGCATAACTACCAAACCTTATCCGTTTTACATTGTTGTACAAGGCTGCAGGAAGGGGCATAAACGGGCGTCACCCCCGGATCTCCGCTTGTCGGCGCTCTAGCTGGCAAAGCGTACGTGGAGCGTTTTGATCTCGAACGGCCGTACGTGCAGCACCAAGGACTGACCGTCTACCGTTAGCTCGCCGATCGGCTCTTCCAACAGATTGCACGCTCCAGCGGACACAATCGGCAGCCCAAAGGTCAGCCGTACCGGCCCACGCTGATTGTGCGCCTCGTACAGCCGTACAATCACGCCGTCGCCATCCTCGGCCGTTTTGACCGTGTCGACAACAACATGCGCTGCGTCGCAGTGGACAAAGGCTTGCCCATGCAGCGCAAGCGGCTTGTCCGAAGCAATATGCCCAGCGTTACCCGATGCTATAAGGGGTGTGTTAAGCTCAGCCGCACGCCGCACCACCTCGCCCACCCGCCAATCGCCAAGGTGTGGGAGCAGTGCATAGGTGAAGCTGTGGTGTCCTTGATCAGCCTCAGGGTCGGGCCACACCGCCGACTTAAGCAGGGTTAGCCGCATGACGTTGTCGTGCACGTCGTGGCCGTACTTGCCGTCGTTGAGCAGCGTCAGGCCGTAGCCGCCCTCGGAAAGGTCGATCCAGCGCTGGGCGCAGGACTCAAAGCGGGCCACATCCCATGATGTGTTACGGTGGGTCGGCCGCTCAACCGCCCCGAACTGGATCTCATACGTGGCCAACGCAGCATTAATATCAACCGGAAACGCCGCCTTCAGTAGAGTTTGATGCTCGTGCCAATCGATCTCGGTTTCGAAGTCGATGCGCGGCAGATCGCTGTAGATCAACACACGCTGAGTAATGGTCGAGTTGAGGTAGGTGCGGACAATGCGCAGCCCACCGCGGATCGGGCCGGTCTCGACGACCTCTACGCGCTTCACGTTCTGCACCGGATATGCCTTTTCTTCGTAAAACAGGTCAATATCCCAGGCATCATAGTTGAGCGGCCGATCCTCGAATGCGACCAGCTGATTGCCCCGTTGTCCAGGCGCGATCACTTCGCGTTGAGCACGCTTATCCACGAGCGAGCTGATCTCGGCGTTGCCGTCCAGCTCAATGCGAAAGAATTGATTTTCCAGCAGCGTTGGCGTAACCGTGAGCGGCGGTGTTGGCGGATCAAGGGGTGCCTGCGACAGATCGATCAGGCCGTAGCTGGGCACGGTGTGGCCGGCGACTAACCAGCGGCGACGGCCTGGCTCTGCATCGTCGATAAGCTGGGAATGCCGGACTTTGTCCGCAAGCGCCACCTGCCACGCAGCGCCCACAACCTGCTCCTCGACCACCACCGGATCGGTTCGCGCCCAACCAAGAGTATTGACGATTGCTAAAGGCGTGTCATATCCTCCCAGCCTGCCAAGCTTCGCGCGCTGAACGTCGCGTCCCAGCCTCAAAATGTCGTCGTACTGGGCCTCAGCATCGCGGTACACCTGGGGAATCGACGAGCCGGGCAGAATATCGTGAAACTGGTTGAGCAGGATCAGCTGCCAGCCGGCATTGAGCTGCTCCCGGCTGGACTCGCTGTTCGCTGATGCGGCTGCCCAGGCGTCCAAAAACTCGGCGTCGTGATACAGCTGCTCCGCGCGCCGGTTCGCATACTTCGTGCGGGCCTGACTGGTGTATGTGCCACGGTGGTATTCAAGATACAGCTCGCCCACCCAGGTCGGCAAGCGTGGATCGGCGTCAACGCGCTGGTGCAGACGCTCGAAGTAGGCGTTGGCGCTGCCGTGACGGACCTGGGGAAAGCTCGGTACGTCGGCCAAGCGGCGGACCGTCTCCAGCTGCTCAACCGTCGGTCCGCCCCCACCATCGCCCCAGCCCATCAGGTACAGCAGCTCATCGTTGATGGCCTGCTGTCGATATTCTTGCCAAGCGCCCTTGACCTCGTTGGGGGTCATATGGCCGTTGTAGGTGTAGAACCGATTGTTGGGGTCGGGCGTGGTGACGAAATGGGTCAGAATTTCGCTGCCGTCGATGCCACGCCAGCGAAATGTATCGTGGGGCATGCGGTTAAACTGGCTCCAGCTGATTTTGGTGGTCATAAATGTATCAAGACCACAACCGCGCAGAATCTGCGGCAGTGCCGCCGAGTAGCCGAAAACATCCGGCAGCCAGAGTACTCGGTCGCGGATGCCGAATTCTTGGGCAAAGAAGCGCATGCCGAACACAAACTGCCGCACAAGCGACTCGCCGGACGGCAGATTGCAGTCGGCCTCCAGCCACATGCCGCCGATTGGTTCCCAGCGGCCCTCGGCCACGCGCTGCTTGATCTCGGCGTAGAGCTCGGGAAAATCCTGCTGCACAAAGGCGTACAGCTGCGGGGTAGAGGCGGTGAAATGATACTCGGGATACTGCTCCATCAGGCGGAGCACCGTGGAAAAGGTATGCGCGGCTTTTTGACGAGTCCGCCAAAGCGGCCACAGCCAGGCTACATCGATATGGGCATGGCCGGTCACCACGATCTGCGGCCGGGTGCCGCCTTGTAGATCGGCGTAAAGCTCAGCGTCGAGGTAAGCGTTGGCGGCGCGGATCGAGGCGTAGAACTGCGGTGCGTGTTGGCCCTGCTTATCCTGCGTGCCTCGCGAGCCCCCCAAGCTTGCGGGAGCATCCCGCAGATCCAGCATATTGATCGCCGTGTTGAGCCGATGCAGCAGCCGACTGCGAGCCATGTCGTCCGCGTCGAGCTCGGCGATCAGATCAAGCGTGACGCGCAACGTATGGGCTAGCTGCTCCGCGGGCTGGTCGATCACTACAAGCTCAATGCCGCCAAAAGGCTGTGTTTGGGCGACATGCGCCTGCAAAAAAAGCGTCATTGGTTCGGGCAAGGGTGGGAGCGCAGCCAGCCGGTGCTCGGCGTCGAGCCCACACCACAGCCGATCATTGAGCCACACTTGCGTTTCGACGGTGTCGGCTGCCCATTGATTGGCATCGGTTCGCCAGCGCAGATGGAGCGACAGCGGTTGTTCGCGGAGCTCGGCTGGCACCTCAAGCGTCTGCTTAAGCCACACCGTTTGCCAACGAATGCCCCAGGGTTGTTCTCGCTCCAGCGGTTGCCATTCGGCGGCGTGGAGTTCGGCTGGGTGGCTCACGGGCGATGGACTATCGGGCAGGTACAAGGTGCCGTCCAGCGGCACGACCATGCGCCAGGTAGCGCTTTGCACCAGCGCTAGCCGCTGACGGAGCTTTTCGAGCGTAAACGGCACAAGGATGCTCCTTTCCCTAAGAATAACAGCGCGGCGATTGTAGCATCAACGACCAAGCGCTACATTTCCGAACATTGACGCTATGGGTATCATAGGGACTGCTGAGCTGCCAGTTTGATGAAGGAGGAGGCAATATGCAACGTAACCGGTTCCCGGATGATTTTGTATGGGGTGCGGCCACCGCGGCGTATCAAATCGAAGGGGCGGTCGACGAGGATGGCCGCGGCC